>CALDTA010000275.1:0-5854 GCA_937924455.1 uncultured Deinococcales bacterium | reverse complement strand
GTACCAAACCCACTTTATTTGCCTGATGGTTGTGCGTTTAATCCACGCTGTGGTTATGTCAAAGATATATGCAAAGAAGAAATTCCAACATTAGCCGATTCTGGTGGTGGTCATATGGTGCGTTGTGCAAGATGGCAATCTGTTGCTGAAGAACGTGCTAGTAACAGAACTAACCTAACCCTTAGTGATATAAATTCAGGTAATATAAATCTTGATGATTTAACGCAAGATGAAATAAATCGACTAACTCTAAACAAAGAGGCATTAGTATGAGTGCAGTAGCAGAATCTCAAAACACAGCTTCAAACACAGCTTCAAATACAGCTTCAAATACAACCAAAACAGCAAAAGGCAACGAGTACCTTTTAGAAGTAAAAAATCTTAAGAAGTATTTTCCAATTTGTGGCGGTATCCTATCGCAGGTTGTTGGCAATGTAAAAGCAGTAGAAGATTTGAACTTTGGAATTCGCCCAGGTGAAGTAGTAGGTCTTGTAGGTGAGTCTGGTTCAGGTAAGACAACTGCAGGGCGTGCAATTTTGCGTTTGATTGAACCAACCGCTGGCGAAGTTATTTTTGATGGTACAGACTTAACCAAAGTCAATAAGCGCACTATGCGTGAATACCGTAAAGAAATGCAAATCATCTTTCAAGATCCATTTGCGAGCCTTAACCCACGTATGACTGTTGGTGACATCATTGGTGAGGCATTAGAAATTCATAATCTTGCTAAAGGCAAAGCCAAAGATGAAAAAGTAGCGGATTTGCTTGAAAAAGTAGGTCTTTCTAGCGCTCACATGCGCCGCTATCCACACGAGTTTTCTGGTGGTCAGCGTCAACGTATTGGTATTGCAAGAGCGCTTGCTGTAGATCCACAGTTTATCGTGGCTGATGAGCCAGTATCTGCGCTTGATGTTTCGATTCAGGCACAGGTTGTGAACCTGCTTCAAGATTTGAAAGAAGAGCTTGGTCTTACCCTCCTCTTCATTGCACACGATTTAGCAGTTGTTGAGTACATTAGTGACGTCGTTATCGTTATGTACTTAGGGCGAATCATGGAAATTGCGCCAGCACGTGAGCTGTATAGCAATCCTGTTCACCCGTATACAGAGTCGCTACTGTCAGCAATTCCGATTCCAGATCCAACTTTGAAGCGTGAGCGTATTTTGCTAGAAGGTGACATCCCTTCACCAATCAACCCGCCAAGTGGTTGTGTATTCCGTACGCGTTGCCCAATTGCAACAAAAGAATGCGCTGAGGTTGTGCCTACTCTCGAAGAAGTTAGCCCTGACCACTTTAAGGCGTGTATACATCGATAAGCTATTTGAATAAGTTCTAAAGCTTCGGGGTGCGTCCCGCTATAGGTTGGATGCATAGTTCACATAGTTATAATGTGTTAAGTACTTAAGGGACGCACCTTGGAAGTTTTTCAAAAAGCAAAAAACTTCTATTTGCTTTGAAACTATTTCCAACCTCAAATGGGGCGCACCCAAAGCTTCGTAATTTTGACAGAAGGCTGGTGTTATACTAGCCTTCTGTTTGTTTGTAGGTGACCAATTATGATGATGCTGTGGGATGAAATACAAGAATTTTTGCAAGGCTTATTCAATATGAAGAAGTCAAAACTGGTGTGGACTGTTTGGATAGTTGTGATTAATTTGCTTAGTTTGGCATTTTTGCCAAGACCTGAAGCCATAGCTGTATTCATGGGTTTTATGCTCAGTAGTGCCACTATGTTTTGGTTAGCAGAAATCAAAGGTTTTGTTCGCTTGCTTGGTGCAGCCTATTTTTGGTGGATTCCAGTATTGATTTATCTTGCGCTACGTATGGAGACTATAGATTTTTTATCTACTTTTGGAATATGGCTGGTATTGCTTTATCTTACGAATATCATTGCTTTAGTATTTGATATGGTAGATGTGTATAGATACTTTCGTGGTGAAGATGATGAAATGATTGTCCACCCGCTTGTGGATATGGAGTTAAGCGAAAACCATCCTGAAAGATAGTATGCTACAACCAACTACTAGAAACCAATTTATTATCGCTTTTACTTTTTTTGCATTAGCTGTTTTCTTCTACTATGTCTATTACATCCGCTATTGGAAGTGGCAAGATTGTATTGGTGAGGTTTTAGAAACTTGCCCATCTGGAAGTCCAGCAAACATTAACACCATCGAAGCAATTTGGGCTGTGGTTTCTGTTGGGTTTTTCTTGATAGCTTTAGATAGAGCCTTAAAGGCATTGCGGTCTAGAAACAAAAACTAGAAGTTACCTTCAAACACATCACAAAACCAAAGACCATTTAGAGGAATGGTGTCATAAGAAGCGTTTTGTGCTGGTCCTATAGCCTGTTTGCCCCAGTCATCGGCTAAATCTTGAGTCTTAAAAGGACCAACCATTACGTCAAAATCTTGTTGCCACTTTTCCACTGCGATTGGCAAAACAAATTCTCGGTGTTCACCTTTTAAATCATTCACCACTCGAAAAAAAGCATGTTGCGCTTTCATATTGGGTGCATCACTTAGGGTATAGAGTGTATTTTCTAAAGATTTGAGTGCTTCTTTGTCTAGTGCAGGAAAGCAAAGCAAGCGTGTGCGTGCTTCAGTAATAGGCAAATCAAAGAATTGATGGTCTTGAAAGTGAGCGTGTAAGGTATTTGCCACATCATTTTTTACAAGATTATCTACATCTAAACAACTTTCGGCATTTAGAATGGCGTACTGGGTAGGTTCTTCCAAGCGAAGCTTTTCGATATCTAAACCTGCTTGTTCCGCACGTCTTCGTGCAGATTCTGTTGGAACGTGTGATGTGATATCAATTGCCATAAGCTTATTTATATCAACATGAGCTTGTAAATTGTGTCAAAGCACTTTGTCTTAAAACACTTTACAGTATGATGTTTGGTCGCTAATGCTATTTATGCTAATGCTATTTATATAGTCGTGTGCTACGTTGAAGTTCTTGAATAGATAATACCCGTGTCCGAAAATATGTGTAGTAAGAAGAATGCCTCAGAAGCTTCAGGTGCGTTAGTTTATTCTGCTAGTTACCTGAACTACTACTTAAAAACACTTTTAGACTTTACTTTACTTTACTTTACTTTACATTGAATTGGATTGAATTGAATTGGATTGAATTGGATTGAATTGAATTGAATTTAAGCAGAATTGGTATAAGTGGATAGTTGTAATGGCTACAAATAAAATATACAAACTAAAGCCCAAAATGGGAGAACGAAAACTTATCATCAATGCGGATGATTATGGGCTTTCAGAGTCGGTCAGTGAAGGCATCATAAAAGGTTGGTCGGAGGGGATTATCAGTTCGTCTTCTGCGATTATGAATATGCCAGATGCTGTGAATAGGTTGGAGCAAGCCCCTGCCGACATGCCAATTGGCTTACACCTAAACGTTACACTAGGAAGACCAGTTTTACCTCCTGAACTTATACCCAGTTTGGTAAATAGAAAAGGCAACTTTTATCCCTTAATTGATTTAATAACGCGTTTTAAGGATGTTTCGCTTGATGAACTTCGTGCCGAGGCACAAGCACAAGCAGTCCGTTTTTTAACGTCTGGGCGGAAGTTCGACCATATTGACTATCATCAACACGTGTTTGTTATCTATAACCCCTTTTTCCCAATCGTGGTTGAACTAGCACAGCAGTATAAGGTGCCAATTCGGCAACCTGTACCTATAAAGGTAAAAGTACCTAATAAAAAGACAGCCACAGATTATGTTTGGGACTATGTACAGCTAGGTTTAAAAAACCCTGCTTTGATGATGCAAACTTTGCCACAAATGATGCTGTGGGAAAGAGAACGGGCTAAAGACATAGAAGCGCATGGTTTGTGTACGCCAAATCACTTAGTGCTTGATTTGTTCCGTAATTATAGCTATGACAAATTTAAGGCCATCATAGAACAGATTCCTGAAGGCATTACGGAGATGGTGGTTCACCCTGCATTGAGCGTAGAGGGTGATGCGTCTTATACGGAACGTTATGGCTTGGAGGAGAGGGTAAGTGAGCTGGATTTGCTTTGTGATGACAGGGCTCGAGCCCTCCTTAAAGCCCACGACATAGAACTTACTAATTTTCAAAAAGAAAATAAAAACTCTAAAATCAACTAAGAGAGAATCCTTCGGCTGTGATAAGCTACTAACTAAGTAAGTATTAGTTCAGTTTTTAAACAAAAGCTAAGTAAAATACAGCAAATAATAATCCTTTACCTTAAAATTCAAGGTAAAATACATGAATGGTAATGGCCGTGGGTAATTTAGCAGCAACACAGAGTACAGGCTCTCTTAAGGGAGAAGGCAAAGGGGAACTACCACCTCTTTTAGTTCAATATGTCGAATTGCGAGATAAGTATCATGACTACTTACTCCTCTTTCAAGTTGGTGATTTTTACGAGTGCTTTGGTGAAGATGCTGAGCGTCTGGCAAGAGCGCTAAGTATCATCCTCACACACAAAACTAGTAAAGATTTTGTCACACCTATGGCTGGTATACCCATCCGCAGTGTAGATGCCAATGTTGAAAAATTGCTAGCGCAGGGCATCCGTGTAGCAATTGCCGATCAAGTAGATATACACAACCTTGGACCAGACAAACTAGTCAAGCGTGAAATCACCCAACTGATTACACCGGGGACTATCACTGATGAACGTTTGCTCAAGCCAGATGCTAACTATCTAGCAGCAGTTGCTACAGGTGATGGTTATGGTCTAACCCTATTAGATTTAAGTACAGGAGAGTTTCGAGGTACGCATCTATACAGTCGTGCAAGTTTGTACGATGAACTCAAGCGTTACCGACCAGCCGAAGTGCTGCTTGCACCAGAACTTTACGAGCAAGATGCTTTTAGGCAAGCCTTTAGCCAACGTTTTGCAGTCATGCTTAGCAATGGACGTTTTGAATCTGCCGAAGATGTTTTGCAAAGTCACTTTGGCAAAGTACCCTCAAGCCTGACAACCGAAGCACTAACACGTGCAGCAGCAGCAGTACTGTCTTACGCACTAGAAACACAGCAGGGCAAACTGCCACAAGTTAGAAGCTTTTTGCGTTACGACCCCGGTGCCTACATGAACATAGGCGAGGTAGCACTTTCTACTCTAGAAGTTTTTGATACACAAGTTGGAGACAGCGATAGAACACTGTTTTCTATATTAAGTGATTGCCGTACAACACCTGGTAGACGTTTACTACAAGCGTGGTTGAGACATCCACTTTTAGATAAAGCACTCATCGAGCAACGGCAACACACAGTTGAGGCATTTGTAAAAGATAAAGTTTTGCGAGATGAGCTTCGCAAAGCACTTTTTAAAGTGCATGATTTGGAGCGTTTATCTACACGGCTTAGTGCGAATACAGTCAAGGCTCGAGACCTAGCAGCTTTAGCAAGAAGCCTAGCAGTTATTCCAGAACTCAAAATATTACTTTCTCAAAGGCAAGAAAGTACCTTGCTGTCACTAAATGAACGCTTACACGCTTTAAGCGAATTGCGAGAAGAAATCGAAAGTTCTTTAGTAGATGAACCACCTATAAAAATTACAGATGGTGGACTTATACGAGATGGCATAGATGCTGAGCTGGACAACATACGTGAACAAGTTACCGCAGCTAGAAATTGGATAGCTGACTTAGAAAAAACTGAGCGAGAAGCTACAGGTATCCCAACTTTGAAAGTTGGCTTTAATGGCGTGTTTGGTTATTACCTAGAAGTAACCCGCCCTTACTACAACGATGTTCCTGAAAGCTTCCGAGCGATTCAAACCTTAAAAGATAGACAACGATATACTCGACCTGATTTAAAAGAAAAAGAACGTGAAATTCTAGCAGCAGAAGATGCAGC
>CALDTA010000274.1:0-6894 GCA_937924455.1 uncultured Deinococcales bacterium | reverse complement strand
CTAAATATATATGTAATGTTTTGCAAGTGAGTTTGTTTCATAAAGTTATGTCCTAATTAATTGCTACTAGGGTAAGTTGCTTGTCGTAATTCTCCTCTAAATTCAAAAAACAACATCGATGTTGTTTGGAAATATCAGTGTGTAACTTGTCGCAGTGTATCTTGTCTCAATGTACCTTGTCGCAGTGTATCTTGCTCTTAATATAACTTGTCGCAATGTACCTTGTCGCAGTGTAACTTATCTCAACAAGTGTTGAAATATTCTAAACCTAAAAGCGATTAAACCTAGCAGATAATAAAGTAAATTAATTATACCTCATTAACTCTTAATTTTCACAATAGGTGATTCATTCCTACTGTTCTGTCATGATAATAACTAATGTAGCGTTTTGAGTTCCTTTCTCTCTCAAAAGAGTTAAGAAAAAACTCAGACTGTAAAATCTTTGCTACTGGCTAAAGTTAGGAGCTTAGATATACATATATTTGACCATATAAACCTTAGTTAGAGCTGATAAATCTTATACTTAGCTGAACAATCACTCCTCATAGAAGCTCATATCCACATCTGTACTTGAAATGTAACAGTCTGCGCTTTAGTGGTCAGTAGGTTACTATACGAAAAACAACTGTATTACGAACAACGAGCAAGTACTGAATAAAACTCGTAGCACTAACAGTCACCATGCTACTATCAAGATACTACTTATGTTAATGCAAGAAATGATTTTGCAACTGAATAACTTTTGGGCCGAACAAGGCTGCGCCATACTACCTTCTTATGACAATGAAGTTGGTGCAGGTACCTTCTACCCTGCAACCTTTTTACGTTCACTAGAACCAAAACCTTGGCAGGTTGCCTATACCGCACCAACTAGGCGTCCTGCTGATGGTCGTTATGGTGAAAACCCTTACCGTTTTCAGTTTTATTACCAATACCAAGTATTGATGAAACCTTCTCCCAAAAACATTCAAGAGCTTTTTCTTGAATCGCTTAAGGTTCTTGGTATCGACACCAAGGCACATGATATTCGCTTTGTGGAAGACAATTGGGAATCGCCAACGCTTGCTACATGGGGCTTGGGTTGGGAAGTCTGGATGGATGGTATGGAAATCACGCAGTTTACCTATTTTCAGCAAGTGGGTGGGATTGCAGTGGAGATGATTCCTGTGGAGTTGACCTACGGGCTCGAGCGCATTGCTATGTCTCTTCAACAAAAGTCACACACTTACGAGGTGGCGTATACAGAAAATCTAACGCTTGGACAACTGCGTGAGGCTTCGGAGTACCAATACAGCCATTACAACTTCACACACGCCAATATCGACCTACAAAAAGAACTCTTCGAACGCTTTGAAAGCGAGAACAGGCGCTTGCTGGCAGAAAACCTTGTCTACCCAAGTTATGACTTCATGCTAAAGGCATCACACAGCTTTAATTTACTCGATTCACGCGGTGTCCTCTCACAAACTGATAGACAAGCCTATATTCAAAGACTAAGGAAAATGTCTGAAAACGTGGCAGCGCTTCATTATGAATTGGTGACAAAAGAAAGTAAAGAAAGTAAAGAAAGTAATGATAAAGCTCAAACAACTAGAAAATCAGGAATAGAACAACTTCAAGCACAACATGAAACATCACAGCTCGAAACATCACAGCTTGAAGTGAAACAAAACGCAGCTAAAAAACCAAACAATCAAGACCCAAATAACAGTTGGTATAGTGCTGTTAGCACTAAAAATTTATGGTCAAAAAAATAGTCAAAAGAATAGCCTGAAAAAGAATAGCCTGAAAATAGTCCAATATATAGCTCTAATATCTTCCTAAGAATTGAATATGCCCACACTGCTTTTTGAAATAGGTACGCAAGAAATCCCAACGCAAGATGTACGAGATGCCAAGCAGGCACTCGCAGAACTTGTTCGAAAAGGTCTGGATGATGCCCAAATAAACTATGGAGACATCCAAAGCTTTGCCACACCTAGACGCATCACAGTTTTGATTGAGAATGTGTCTGAAAAAAGTCGTGTGCGTTATGAAAAGCGCCGTGGTCCACCCGTTAGCGAAGCAATAGATGAAGATGGCAACTATACTAAGGCTGCACTAGCTTTTGCCGAAGCTAACGGCATTGACATCGAACGCTTGCGACAAGAAGAAAGCGACAAAGGAAAGTACATCGTCGCATCAATCGCTCAAGGTTCTATAGAAAGTATCACCGTGCTTCAAGACCTGCTTGCAGAGGTCATAGACGAAATACCTGCAAGCAGAAAAATGCGCTGGGCAAGTTTAGACACAAGCTTTATACGTCCTATCGAATGGCTCTGCGCCATGCTGGGCAGTAATATAATCAACTTTAGCTATGCTGAACTTCAAAGTAGTAATCAAAGCTATGGGCACAGGTTTTTATCTCCTGAAGCAATTCATTTTAATCATGCAGACGATTACATCACAGCACTTAAAGAACACTTTGTTTTGGCGGACATAGAAGAGCGCCGAAGCCAAACTTGGCAGTCCGTGCAAAAAATTGCCCAAGACCATAACCTGCGTTCGGTTTATGACAAAGCGCTCTTAAACTCAGTTACGAATTTAATTGAACACCCCTTCCCTATTTTGGGAAGTTTTGATCCAAGCTATCTTGATCTACCTGAAGGTGTACTCATCACTGTGATGATTCACTACCAACGCTACTTTCCATTGCGAGATGCTCAAGGAAATCTTGCACCATATTTTGTGAGCATTTCAAACAACAAAGTTGAAGATGAATCTGTACTCAAAGAAGGTTATGAACAAGTCCTTAAGGGAAGGCTTTACGATGCGCTTTTTTTCTGGAAAGCCGACCGTCGCCGATCACTCTCACAACATGCTTGGGGTCTTTCAGGCATTCGTTTTGAAAAAGATTTAGGAACGATTGCTGACAAGGTTAGTCGAGTGTCTGAGAGTGCCAATCGCTTAGCTAATATTCTCAAGCTCTCAGACGAAGACACTTTACTATTACAATCTGCACTGCCAATATTTCGTGCGGACTTAAATACACAAATGGTTTATGAGCTGCCTGAACTTGAAGGTGTGATGGCAAAAGCCTACGCTTTAGAAGAAGGTATTCCGGGCGAAGTTGCAGATATTCTCGAACAAGGCATCCGTCCACGCAGCAGCTCGAGCTGGCTCCCGACCTCCAAAGCAGCGGCAATTCTGGCAGTATGCGACAGGTTAGACACCCTACTTGGTTTCTTTGCCGTCGGCAAAAGACCAAGAGGCTCAGCCGACCCCTTTGGCTTAAGACGTGATGGCATAGCGGTAGCTCGTATCGTTAATAATCAAGGCTGGCAGATCACCCTAGAAGAACTTTGTCAGCTAGCTTCTGAAAGCTATCATGAAACTATTGCCATTAATGCTGAAACCCAACAAAAAGTCATTGATTTTATTTGGGAAAGAGTTCGAAGCCTACTCAGTGATGAAGACATTAGACCTGCCCTTGTGAGTGCAGCTATTGCAGATTCTCCACCCATTATCACCGCAGCACGTCGTAGTCACCTTTTAGAAACTTTAAGTAAACAAGAAGGCTTTAATGACTTATTAAATTTATATAAGCGAATAACCAATATCATCGCTGAGGTAGAAGACTTTCAAGACATCAATGCAAAACGCTTTGAAAACGATTATGAGCACGAACTCTTTACTGCCATTCACATCACTGAACAAGCAATAGAACACTTGTTTGAAACTGTTAATTACCAACTGCGTCCGTGGGATTTGGGGCAAGGTCCTGTGAATGCCCTAGAAAATCTAGAAGAAGATTTAGAGGCCATTGTTGCCATGAAAGCAGCGCTTGATGACTTCTTTGACAATGTAATGGTTAATGTAGACAATGACAGAATTAGGCGTAACCGTTTGTCACTCCTTGCTATGGCAAGGGCCGTCCTAAGTCAACTAGCTGAACTAGAGATGGTCGAAGGTATCGCTAGTATTGCTCAGACAACAGACAACCCTCAAAACTAACCAAAACGCTATACAGCTTGCTTTACAGCTTCCAACCTTAATGCTTCAATAATTGTACGCAATTCTTTTTCACGCAACTTCAGTGCTGCACGGTTCACAATAAACCTAGCACTAGACTCAAAAAGCACATCAACTTCGACAAGGTCATTGGCTTTCAACGTACTTCCTGTTTGCACGATGTCCACAACAGCGTCTGCTAAGCCAGTTAGGCAAGCAAGTTCCACCTGCCCCTTAAGGGGAATAACATCCGCACTGATGCGCTTCTCTTGCAAATATCGCAAGGTACTGTTCGGATACTTGCTAGCAACTCTAGTTATCTTTCCATCAAAGCCATTTACTGTGATTAAAGACATACGACAAGCTTGAAATTTTAAATCCACTGGCTCATAAACATTGCGCCCTGATTCGAGCAAAACATCTTTACCAACAATGCCGACATCGGCAACACCTAATTCAACATAGGTTGCTACATCGCTATTTCGCATTTCTAGAATATTGGCATCTTCACAGTAATGGATGAGTGCACGTTTATCTGGGGAGCGCTCGAGCCTGAGTCCAGCTTTCCTCAACACCTCAATGCTTTCATCCATGATGCGCCCTTTAGGCAAGGCAATTGTAAGCTTCGCTTGTTCCATACTCACTCTTGCTCCAATAAGTCTTGCTCTAATAACTGCTCAAGTCGCTCTAAATCTTGACTCTCTTTAGCCACTTTCGACAATGCTTCAACACCTGTCTTTGACACCAAAAATGCAATCCCTCTATCTTTTGCTCGTTCAAGCAGCGTACCCAAATCTGTTTCAACAGCACGTTCTACGCTATAACCATGACGTCGTAAATAGGCTGCTTTAGTATCATCAGTACTTATAATTGTTGTCTGAAAGACATCATCTACCTGTGATTGTGCGCCCATAATTCTTTCTAAACCAAGTGCAAAACCAGCAGCTTCAGGCAGCAATATACCGTCATAGCGTCCACCACCCAAAATAGGTTGACCAAAGTCAAAAGTATAAGCTCTAAAGGTAAAGCCTGTGTAGTAGTCCTGTCGTCTTGCCATACCTAAGTCAATCAGCAATTCGCTACTATCATCAAATTCAGCAATAATAGCCTTTAGGCGCTCAATAATCGCTTGTGTTTCAGGCCAAGGACAGCGTTGGCTAGCAATCTCTAAGGTAGAGGTATCGCCGTACAAATCAATCACCTGTACTAGTGCTTGGTATAAATCAGGGGCTAGTGTATAGCGGTTTAAACGTTCTTGAAGTTCTTGAATCGCTTTACGGTCTATCGCGTCTGCTAGCTCTGTTCGGTCTTCGCTTGGAATATTTGCTAAATCAAAGAGCGTTGCTACAAAGGCAGGGTTGCCAATTTCAACACGAGGGGTTAGACCAACTTCTCGCAAAGATTCTTTGGCTAGATAGACTAATTCTGCATCTGCTTTGGCATTGCTTAAACCCACAAGCTCTACCCCAATCTGGCTAAACTCACGCGTTCTCGCTATGTCTGGGTTGACGGTTTGCCAGAGTTTACCATTGTACTGGAGGCGCAATGGGTGTGGGAAATCAGCATAGTGTACTTGCACCATGCGAGCTGTTGCGGTTGTGAAGTCTGAGCGCAAACTTAGTAGGTCGTTATCTCGGTCGGTTAGTTTAAAGGATTGTTCTGCAATTGGGTGAGTGCTATCGTAGTGCTCGAGTACAGGAAAATCCACCTGCTGATAGCCCCAACTTGTATAGAGTCTAGTCAGTTTTTGAACAATATCGCTGCGCCTACGCAATGTTGCAGGCAAGGTATAGGTCGTACCATTAGGAGGCGCAAAATTCATAGCTGTTAGCTTATCCTAGAACTGTCCGTTAAGCATAAGTACAAATAGTTGTATGTAAAGCAAAAAGCACCCAAAGTACAACTACACCACACCACATTTGCCACCTAAAAAATATGGTTAAATGCTGCAAAAGAACTATTAAGGATTGGCAATCTAATAACATGAACAGTTAGATTTACAAATAAAGCATAATTCAAAATGACTTCCTTGAACTATGGGGTGTTTCTTGGATACGTCAATATCAAACTGTGCAACTTATTTGGAAGTCATTCCTAAACTTACAACTAAGAAAGAGGACTAAACTCATGGCTCAAAACTATAAAGCATACCACGTAGAAAAAACCGAAGACGGTGTCAACGCTGGCATTCAAACCATGAACACAGAACAACTCCTAACAGGTGATGTACTTATCAACGTTCATTATTCATCTTTGAACTATAAAGATGCACTGTCAGCCACGGCGCAACCTGGTGTCACCAAAGAATACCCACACACACCAGGCGTAGATGCTGCTGGCATTGTGGTTGAATCGCAAGATAGCCGTTTTAATGTTGGTGATGAAGTCATCGTCACGAGTTACGACTTAGGCATGAACACATGGGGTGGCTTCGGGCAAATGATTCGTGTACCTGCCGATTGGGTAGTGACTAAACCAGACAGCCTGAGCCTAAAAGAAAGCATGATGCTTGGAACCGCAGGCTTAACCGCAGCCATGTGCATAGACTCACTCCTACAGCAAGGTCTAAAGCCAGAAGATGGTCCAATCCTTGTAACAGGTTCAACAGGTGGTGTAGGTAGTGCAGCCGTCGCAATCTTGGCACACTTAGGCTTTTCAGTTACAGCAAGCACAGGTAAAGCCAGCGCAACAGACATGCTCAAAAGTCTTGGCGCAAGCGAAGTCATTGACCGCAACACCTTATCCGAAGAAGATAAGCGCCCGATGTCCAAAACACTTTGGGCTGGCGCAGTAGATAGCGTTGGCGGTACTACGCTAGACAACATCATCAAAACACTTAAACCATGCAGCTCAGTTGCTTGCTGTGGTTTAGTGGCTGGTCCAAAGCTCAACTTAACGGTCTTC
>CALDTA010000273.1:0-3035 GCA_937924455.1 uncultured Deinococcales bacterium | reverse complement strand
ATATAGCTCACCACTCAGATAGATAGCTCGTACACCGTTTAGTGTGTTGTTGGGGAGACTGGTGTTCTGGCTTAACACAGTAGTAAAAAGCTGTGCTGAAAAAATGACGAATACTATAAGTTGGAAAGTTGCCTTTGCTGTTTTTGCTGTGCTCACGCTTTGCTGCCATTCTTAAAACTTCGTTTTTACGAAGTTTTGACCCCTAATTTTGACCCCTAATTTTGACCTCTAAGATTCCCTCTATTGAAATAGTAACGTATATAATTTCACAAAATGATGATTTGTCTAGGTTGGAGTGAGCACGTAAATTGCTTGTTATCGCCTTTACCCTAGTTAAATCCACAGTTAAACCCACACAGCCTTTTAAACCCTAAACCCACACAGCCTTTTAAACCCTAAACCCACAGAGCTTTTAAATCCACTTAAACTTAATTCCAAAACTACCTGACTGAGCATTGGTTGTGATAGTAGCTACCTTCGCTAGTATTCAGTTTGCGGATTCATCTAACTAGCCACTGTCTCTACAGACCACTAAATCTAAGTGCTAAAGTTACTGACTGAGTTAGAATATGTTTGAAACCATTAGTCAATCTCTTGAAACAATGCTAAGCACAATGGGTCCTTTAGCGCCTCTTGTTTACATTTTGCTTTATGTATTGACTGCCCTAGTGAGCATCATCCCAACACCACTTGTGAGTGCCTTGGGTGGCAGTGTCTTAGGGTTTTGGCCAGCAGTTATTTATGGCTGTGTGGGTCTAGCGTTAGGCGCATTCATAGCCTTAAGTCTTATGCGCCGTTTTGGAAGACCGCTGCTTTACAAGTTGGTATCTGAAAAAGTGATTGCACAGTGGGAGTACCTGTTAGGTATTCAATCTGTACCTATGTGGGGTGTGGTTTTTCTAGCGTTGAATGTTGACCTTGCTGTGATGATTGCAGGGTTGACCAAGCTTTCAGTAGTACGTTTATGGCTTGCTGCAGTTATTGCCAGAATGCCGTGGGTTATTTTGAGTGCTTGGTTAGGGCGTTCTTTTATAGAAGATGGCAATCTATTGGTAACGTCTATTGTCGTCGTTATTTTATTGGTACTTGTCTTTATGATTATGCGACGGGCTGTAAAGTTGTATTTGAAAGATTCAAAGGCCAATAGTGTTTAGTCTTATTAGTCTTCTTAAAGCGACTTTTCCATATAAATCCTCTGTAACCCTTTTTCTGTCTTTCGTTCTCGTTCTACATAGCCTAACTTGCCATACAATGCAATGTTTTCATGCATCAAAATGTGTGTGTACAGTTCAATTGCGCTATAGCCAAAGGCTTTTGCCTCAGTTTCGGCTAAGTTCATAAGCTCTTTGCCTAAACCTTGACCTTGGTAGTTAGGGTCAACAGCTATGTTATCTAGCAAAAGTAGTTTAGGTTGTTTGATAAGTACAAGTAATCCAGCAAGCTGTTTTTGGGTAGTATCTTCAATTATCCAAACAGTGTGGTCTTTTAGAACTTGGTTGTAGTCATCTAGCATGGGACCTGGGGGGCTGCCAATTCTGGGAACGTAGTGCTGATAGGCTTTTTTCACTAAGCTCTCTACACTAGCTACATCCTTCAGTTCAGCTTTCCTCAGCAAGAATTTTTCATCCATATAATCACTCTACATCAAAAAATCCATATACAAAAAAAGAGGTGGACCGAAGTCCACCTCAAAATCTAAAATTCAACTCAGTTTATGAGTGAGTGTTAATTCCTGCTGCTCTATTTGCATCAGCAATTAATTTTTGCTGATAACGACCCTGAACAATTTCAACAATAACCAGAACAAAAATTACAAAGTAAAATGTTGTTTTACTCATAGCTTCAATTGGATTACCAAAGAATTTAAGATGTGCAAGGTGTGCGCCTTCTGTAAGTAGCAAGATACCGACGATAAAGAGAACAAATAGACCAAGCACTTCGTACATACGGTTCTTTTTCAAGAATTCAGAAACAGTATCTGCAAGAATAAGCATGAGCGCTGCACCAATCAAGATAGCTGTCGCCATCACCAAGAACATATCGCTAATAGCCATCGCACTCAAGATTGAGTCAAAAGAGAATACTACGTTCATCGCAACAATTGAGGTAACAATCAGGGCAACATTACGGCTTGACTTCTCTTCATGGTCATGCATTTCAATACGCATCATGTGCATGATTTCTTTAACAGCCGTGTAAAGAATAAACACACCACCAAGCAAGACAATAATCGCATGAAGGTTAAAGTCACCTTGAGCAAAGTTGCCTAAATCAAGTTTAAAGACTGAGTTTTGGAAGGCTTGAATGACATTAACAAGTAAGAAAAGCAATACGATACGTAGTGCCATCGCAATAAGGATACCCATGCGTCTAACGGCTCTTTGCATGTGCTCAGGCGCACGTTGCGATTCTAGAGAGATGTAAAGCAAGTTATCAAAGCCCAGTACGGCTTGCAACATGATTAACATCATCAGGTCAAAAAGATTACCTAAAGTAAATAGGTTAGTAAACATATTTTCAAACATTTATATCACCATCAGGGACCCAGTTTTGTATTGGGTGGGGGAGTTTTGTTGTCTAAACACTTTCAATCTTAGTAAGACTGAGCATTGTTTAGATACTGCACATACACATTAAATTAATTTATCTATCAAGAAATGCAGTCGATATAATGAAATATATCTTTAGATTACAGTTTAGCGAGTTCGAGGCTGTATGGCACGGTAGTTTTGTTTGAAAGGTAGGTATCTTTATGGTTGACCAAAAACGAATTGAGCATGTTGCTGAGGCGATTGAAAGTAGGCGTTCTGTAAGAGCATTCAAGCCTGATACGGTTTTTAAAGCCTCTCGCTACTTCAAAGCTATCAATGAACAAGATTGATGGTATTTGCAAGTAGATAGGGGCTTTTTCATTTATGTCTGTATAACTTTTAATTCCATCACTGAAAGACCAGCATTGATAGTACTATTTTTGAATGCTGTCAAATCATCATCACTAAGACTTTGATACGCAGAATGTACAAGCTCTTGATAGG
>CALDTA010000272.1:0-3223 GCA_937924455.1 uncultured Deinococcales bacterium | reverse complement strand
TTGACCGAACATTACTCGGTACGCTGTATGTTTTTAGTTTACTCAGAAACTATGAAGAGAAAATTTAGTATAGCGACATGCGATCACTGAACTCAAAACGGTCGGTAAAGACCTCTTCAAAGGTAAACCAATGGACGCCTTCGTCCACAGCACGCTGATTTTCTTCAAAAGTTGGGCGCATGATGAAGTTATTAACATAGATTGTCGGTGTACTATCCACTTCTAAGTAAAGTGCGTATTGGTAAGCAGTTGTCACCGTACTTTGGTACTGATGCTGTCGCAAACATAGTTCTAAACCATCTGACTTTAAACGGTTTTGCTGTGCATACCTAACAAAGGTAGGAATTGGATCATCAAGATTTCGCCAATTCACTTGTTGGCTAAATAAGGTGTCATGATAGCTCCAAAAACTTGCACGATCACGACCATTGATTGCCATGACACACTCTAAAGCTTCTGCTGCAATGATTGCCTTTGGATGGATGCTCTGTAGTGGGTAATGATGGTATTCATAGCGCACGTCACCACGTTTAAGCAATTCTTTTACAATTGGCATACCTTGTGCTGCAAAGACTCGGCAAAAGGGGCATTGTAAATCTGTAAATTCACGAATCACATAAGGTGCATCGTGTGGACCTTCGCTGTAGGCAGGTTGTTGAAAGTAGTTGGTAGGGATTTCTGCGTGAGAAAGCGAGAAAAAGATTTTTGGAAGAAAGATTTTTTCTGCATTATCTCCTTCTTCGCTATCTTCAGGCTCAACTTGAACATTCGAAATAAAATACTTCAACTTAAACTCGCCGATAAGCTCTGTTGTGCCATCACTACCAATAAATTCTTTGACGTCTTCAGCAAAGTAGCTGACCATTGACTCTTCGAATTCTTCACCGTAAGCCATGATGGTGTTAATCAGCCTTGCCATGAAGACAGTAGCTTCCTCATCTAACAGTGAATCACCTGTCATTTTATAAACGAGGTCGTTGCGGAGTTCGTATTTAAAACTGGTGTTTTTGTAGCTATAGCTTAGTTCTTGATCTGCAACTTCTTCTAGTTCGTAGTCACCAAAGCGCAGTAGGTTTGCTTCTAAATCTTCACCAACTTTGGCACTAACAGTCATGAACATGCTGATTAGTAAAAATAGGCTTATGCATAGACCGATATATTTCGTAACGTATTTTGAGTATGGGAGATGTTTCATATTCTGACCTTTTGTTACTATTATTTATTCTAAGTACCAAGGCACAAATAAGTTTAACTATTCTGATAGCTAAGACACTGGAGATATGACGTTCTGTAGGGGATTAGTATCTAGTCAAATAATATAACTTAATTTTGCACACGTACTTACCTTAGCATAAGTTTAATGATGCTTATGTGTCTTTGAAATTATTATGGGTATATTCGCATGTTGGAAGATGAGTCAAATTTAGATTTGGATAAAAAATATTTGAAGATTTGGTGCGAATACACCTTAGAGTTTTCTTCGCTACAAAAACGTCTTAATCTTCATTGTTGTATTTTTTAAATCATGATTATTCGTCTTGCATACTTAGGGGCAAATACCTTCCTTCAGTGACGGTGAGTAGGGTTCTGGAGGAGAGCTCGAGCATAGCCGAGCGAGTTCCCCCACCACCAAAGAGTACTTCAGCATCGTCAGGGACAGAAAAACTATCAATTAAGGTAGGGAGTTTTTCTTTGTGCCCAAAAGGTGGCATAGCCCCTACAGGAAAACCTGTTATTTCAAGGACTTCATCTGGTCTAGCCATCCGCAATTTCTTTCGTGATACACCTAAAACATCCCTCAAGCGCTTTCCACTGACACGAACTTCGCCAGCAGCAATGACCAAATGCGGTTCACCTTTTGCCAAAAAAACAAGACTTTTTACAATTTGTTCAGCTTCAACACCGAGCAAACGAGCAGAATCAGCTACCGTAGGTGTCTCCTCTTCACAGTAAATGAGCTTTCCAGAAATATTATGCGTCGTGATGAAGTCTTGAATGGCTTTGTCTGTCAACATAGCGTTAGTTTAACCCAAACTATGATTCTGGTGAAATGTAATGCAAAGTGTTGCTTTAGCTTACAAGACTAATTAAGCTTATTATCTGCTCGTGAATTTAAAATAGGAATGTTTAGTCTATTTCCCATTTGAGGTTAGAATTATGCCAAATATGTAGTCAAGCTTTAGTAGGACGCACCCGAATTCCCCAAAATTCTAATGAAGGAAGACAGTACCATAGAATGGTAGTAAGCGTGGTAAACTTTATTTAGTCGCTTATCAAGCTTATTGAAAATACGGAATTATGGCAGGAACAGATACACTTACAAAAACAAATACTAAAGTAACCAAACCACCTATGTACAAGGTGCTTTTGCTTAATGATGACTACACCACGTGGGATTTTGTGTGTTATGTCTTGACTCGTTTCTTTGGCAAGACTGAAGAAGAAGCAAATCAAATCACCTTGGATGTACATCAAAAAGGCGCAGGTTTAGCTGGAGTTTATACTTTTGAGATAGCAGAAACTAAAGCTAATCAAGTGATTAAGTCTGCCCGACAACAAGGGCATCCTTTTAGGGCGACTGTAGAACCTGAATAGTAGAACCTGAATAATGGTATAGCTGTGCATTGGTGCCTAAATACATGGGTGCCTAAATACATTGGTGAATACATACATTCAGCTTGAGATATATATCTTTGAAAATTTCATGCAGCTGTACCTAAAGAAGTAATACCTTAGAGTTTTTTCCGCAGAGTTTTTTCCGCTTTGCTACAAAAACGTCTTCAGAGTTGTTGAATTTTCTAAATCACGGATACAAATAATAACGTTAGGCTATACGTATACTAAAACTATGAGTACAGATACCTTAAGCAAAACCTTTCAAAAGACTGATGTACCACCACAGTACAAGGTATTACTTCTTAATGATGATTACACACCTATGGACTTTGTTGTTTATATCCTTAGGCGCTTTTTTAGAAAGTCTTCAGAAGAAGCAGAGATGATTATGTTTGAAGGACATACCAAAGGTGCTGCGCTTGCAGGTGTTTACAGTTTTGAAATTGCTGAAACCAAGGTTTCACAAGTTCATAGAGCAGCAAGGCAAGAAGGACATCCACTACGGTGTGTTGTTGAGCCTGAATAGCTTTCCTGAATAGCTTTAATGTCTCAAACGCCATTTTATGAATGTAATGTTAAGAGGAAATTGAAACTAGATTAGTGTGAT
>CALDTA010000271.1:0-4433 GCA_937924455.1 uncultured Deinococcales bacterium | reverse complement strand
ATTATGACCGCTTTACGTGGTGTCGGTGTTGACTTATTTGTTGCAGAACACGACAAACCATCCGATTTTGAGCGCTTCGCTACACGCTCAATTGCTTCTATTAAAGAAATGTCAGGCTCCTAACTATGAGTGAAACCCTATGAATGAAACCCTAGGTATTGGTGTTATAGGTTGTGGCAATATTTCTGCTGCATACATGCGACTAGCACCCATTTTTAAAGGTATAGAAATGCGTGCCTGTGCAGACTTAAACGCTGAAGCAGCCAAATCACGCGCTGAGGAATTTGGTCTACGGGCTGAAAGCATTGACGGACTACTAGGTTCTGATGATATTGACATTATCGTGAACTTGACTGTGCCAAACGCACACTTTCCCGTATCAAAACAAATTCTTGAAGCAGGTAAACACTCCTATTCTGAAAAACCTTTTGTCTTGACACTTGAAGAAGGTGCAGAGCTTGCAAGAATTGCTGCTGAAAAAGGTCTGCGGGTTGGCTCTGCACCAGATACATTTCTAGGAGGTGCCCATCAATTGGCTCGCCATCTTGTGGACTCAGGGGCGGTTGGTAAAGTCACCTCAGGCACTTGCTTTGTGCAGAGCCCCGGTATGGAGATGTGGCATCCAAATCCAGACTTTTTCTTTCAAGAGGGTGGTGGTCCTATTCTAGATCTTGGACCCTACTACATTTCCAATCTAGTTCAATTGCTTGGTCCTGTAAAACGGGTAACGGCAATGTCATCTTCAGCCTCAGAGTATCGGACGATTACATCGCAGCCACGTCATGGTGAAAAAATCAAGGTGGAAACTCCAACTACTATTCATGCCATCATGCAATTTCACTCTGGTGCACAGATTACCTTCGGCTCGAGCTGGGACGTCTGGCAACACGGTCATTCAAATATGGAGTTATATGGTCAAACTGGTACGCTGCATGTTCCTGATCCAAACTTCTTTGGTGGTGAAGTACGTATAACCGAGAAATCCAACTTTACTAGCATCGGTGAAGCTTGAGACCATCCACTCTCAAAATCAAACGACAATGGTCAGGCTAACTATCGCACAGCTGGTCTCGCAGAGATGGCACAGGCAATCCTTGCAGACCGACCACACCGATGCTCCCTAGAATTCTCACTCCATGTTGTTGATGTTATGACGACTATCCTTCGTGCTGCGGAAGAAGCTTCTGTGATTGATATTGCAACAAGTTGCGAACGACCACAAGCCTTAGGACCTGAAGCAGCACAAGCATTGTTTGCCTAAAGAGTTTATATGTCCCATCTAACAGAAGAAATGAAAACGATGCTCAAAGCCAATACTTTTGGCTTTGTAGCAACTGTCTGTCCAGATGGGACACCAAACCTTTCGCCTAAAGGTACCTGCCTAGTTCTAGATGATACTCACATCATCTTTTCAAACTTACGTTCACCACAAACAGTAGCTAACATTGCTAATAATCCTGCTATGGAAGTCAACTTCTCTGATCTATTCGCAAGAAAAGCTTTTAGAGCAAAAGGTAAAGCTCAGTATTTTGAAAAAGGCACTTCAAACTTTGAAGATTTACTCCCTCATTTTCAAGTTTGGGAAGATTTAATTCCGATGATGGATGGGATTGTAAAACTTAAGATTGAGTCAGCGAAGCTGATACTTTCACCTTCTTATGATATTGGGTTAACTGAAGAGGGTTTAAGAAAGCATTGGAAAAAGCATTATCTTAAGAAAGATATATAGCCTTTTTCTCTCAAATAGAATAGGCTATATACACCATGTCTTTATTTACTAAGTCTTCACTTACTAAACTTTTACTTATTGACGCTTTAGATAACCCCTGCTGTCCTATAGATATTGAACCCAAAGAAGTCGAACTAGATTTTATCTACCCTGATGATTCTGACGGTGTTCGTATCAAGCTTTTATACTCGAAAAGCAGCGATACCTATCTACTTCCACTAGAAGTACTACAACACATTTTCTCACAAGCACCAGAAGAGTTCTTCGAGATTCAAGCTTTTGAAATCGATAATCAGAAAGTACTAGCAGAAATTTGTTCACCCACAGGAGAAACACGTTCTTGGCAAGAAGCCATGGAGGCATTACAAACACAAGCTAATCCTCCTACACTCACGCCAAAAGATGTTGCCGAATTTCAGCAACATGATGAGGTCTGGCAGTTTATAACTGCCTTTGCAGGACGTGTTGGTGAAGATGCTGAAGTTGCAACGATGGCACTGATTAGTAATTCGCAAGGTGCAATCGTTCGACAACAAGTCGTCATGGGGCAGGTTAAAGTAGAAGCGATAGCTCAACTTTTACTGCAAGCAATTGCCTATCCAATGGCAATCACCGATACGAACAAACCTAAACAACGGATAGCCAAAAAAATTCTCATCTCTGACCAAACTGACTTTGTGTTACTCACCAGTGCCTTGGATAATCTTAATCTCAATCAATTTGATATAGACATTCAGATTGAGCAAACAGCAACCGCTATAGCAGATGAAATTGTGCAAGACATACAAAAAGCTATGCAAGTTCCTGCTCGTATTCTTGATGGTGTAGCTAAAGAAACACTACAAAACTATTTTGAAGCAACTACTGTCTTCTATGAAAACGAATACTGGAACCGTGTCGAGGGGAAACGATATCTAGCTTTTCAAATTATCAAAGACGGTACAGCAGGAGAATGGCACTATGCCAATTTGATGGGTCAAATGGGTGAAGAATTTGGGCTTGCAATTTTTGAAAATTGGTTGGAGATTTGCAAGCTTGAAAGTAATATACCTTCACCCATGGCCATGATGTCTATGATGTTAGATGGTGAAGATTACTTGCCAAAAACTAAGCGAGAGGCTATATCTCTGACTGAACTAGACTTCTTACATCCAGATGACGAAGATGCTGTCTTGGAACTCGAAAATCATATAAACTATAGATTTAGGGAAGATTATCCATTACCCATGAGTATAGGTATGGGAGGCATTGAAGCACCTGAATTTAGTTTGGAAAACTATACTTATCTGATGCAAGCTATTCATGAAGTATTTAGCAAGCGCAAGGCAGATGTTATCAAATCAATTAAAAAGACTGTAGAGTTAGAAGATTGCACGGTTAATTTGCGCTTGCCTGCTAAAGGTAATGAAAGTTTTATAGATTTACCTGAAGCGCAGACTATTGGAACATATCTTCTGACAATCAATGGTCAAGACACTAACAATGTCAATGCAAAGAAACTTGGTAAAGGCAAGCAATTGCAAATTGAGGTGTCTGGCGACGCACATGCCTATGATGTCATCAAGGCTTTAGAAAAACAGATGGATGTGCATCTTGAAGGTTTTGGCTATATTGATGACCCAGAGGTACAAGAAGAATTAGATGCATATCACGACTACAAAGAAAATTCTAATGATAAGAATGCCTTTTACGCAACATTTAGTACAAGAGACAGCGTAACAAGCCTTTGGTCAAGACGAGAGATACATAGTGCTAAACCTTTTATCTTTCAGATAGCAGAAGTGGCAACAAAGGAAAAGCTTTGGATAACGGGTTGGCTCGATCTCTACGAACTCCACATCGAACGCATAAATGACTCCCCTCGACCTAAAGACGACATCCGAATCACACAACTATGATTTCAAAACCAATACTCTTATAAGTTTCTACTGCCTTTTCTAAGCTATCCACATGAACAAAAACATAATCTCGATCATGCGTACTCACTAAGAACAAACTTATACCTGCATCGGCAATAGGCTTTGAAACAGTTGCTACTACACCTACCTGTTCAAATTCCAAATCACCATCTACCCGAAAGCAGCGCCAAGCTTTACTAGCTTCAACCTCGGACGGTACAGCTTGTTCAGGGCAAATGATGGAAAGCTCATCAGATGTTTTTGAGATAAAAAAGTGGTTTGATTGTGTAGCCCAAGTAGGGATTGGTTCACTTGGGCTGAGTTTAAGAACTGCAAACGGGGTAGATAATAGTTTTAACTGCATATACTCAAACATCCTCTGCATGTTTAATACTAATTCCATTTATATCCGTAGTTTAGTCTGATATCATTTTTATGTCATTTTCATGGAGATATCTAGGTAACTCACAGATTATTAGATACAGACTATGGTTGAGCAAATGATAGCCCTAACTCATTTGTTGATTACATATAGTTTCGGACACAGTATAACTTCCCAAGGGTTACATCAACACTATAGTTAACTTTAACTATAAAATTCTTTACAAGCTCTCACATGAGTTTTAAGCTACTGGTGACATTACACTGTTGATATTACACTGCTGATATTACACTGGTGCATAAACGCAAATTTTATTGCGCCCAGTATTCTTAGCTTGATATAAAGAAGTATCGGCTTGTTTTACGAGCTCCACGAGATCATCATCACTATCTTTATTACTAACTCCTACACTCACTGTAACAGA
>CALDTA010000270.1:0-5855 GCA_937924455.1 uncultured Deinococcales bacterium | reverse complement strand
AAACTATTAGTCAATGGCACATTCCTAGCCATGCAAGGTTCAGAACAAAACGAGCACTATCCAGAAGCACTTCTACTACGTGGCGATAAAGTTTTAGCACTTGGTAGCGAGGCTGAATTACGAAACCAAATGGCACCACAGCATGAAATCATTGATGTTGCAGGTGCATGTATTATGCCCGCCTTTCACGATGCCCATGTTCACCTCACTCGGCATGGCTTTGAGCTTTCAGTCCTTCGCTTAGATGACATTGAAAGTCTTGATGATGCGCTACTAGCAGTCAAGGAAAGAGCAGCACAGCTACCTGAAAATAGTTGGTTACTAGGTTCTGGTTTTTCTACAGAACGTTTTGGCGTTAGTACCCTATACGCTTCTGACTTAGATAAGGTTGCCCCTAATCACAAGGTCTATTTGCAATCACAAGATCACCACAGTGCATGGGTCAACAGCCTTGCATTACAAAATAGCAACATACACGCTGGCACACCTGATCCAGAAAATGGCGTAATTGAGCGGGACGATGCAGGCAATCCTTCAGGTCTACTTTTAGAACATGCTCAAAAAGTTGTAGCAGAACATATTCCTGAATATAGCGAAACTGAGATTATAGCTGCGCTAGATGCTGCTGCAAGTCACTTAGCAAGTTTAGGTGTAGCAAGTGTTCATAGTATGGCAGCGGAGCCAGTTGATTATTTGAGAACACAGTGGTTGCGAGCTTCACAAAAAGATTATGGTTTGCGCGTTTGGTCTTGTGTAGCACAGGAAGATGCTGAACATGCCATAGCAGCAGGACTTGCCACAGGACAAGGCGGAGATAGATTTCAGGTTGGTGGCGCAAAATTTTTTGCTGATGGTGCGCTTGGTAGCTTAACAGCATGGATGCTAGACCCCTATGATGAAACGACAGAGACTGGCATGGCCGTTCACGGTCCTGAACTTATGGCAGAGCGTTTCCCTATGGTGATCGAAGCAGGGCTTGTACCTGTAACACATGCGATTGGTGATGGTGCGTGTAGAGCAGTACTTGATGCGTTGGAAGCGACCAAAACTTTATGGCAAGGCAAAAACATGCGACCACGTTTGGAACATGCGCAGCATTTGCACCCAGATGATTTAGAACGGGTAGCTTCGCTTGGCATTATTGCATCCATGCAACCTATTCATTTATATTTTGACGTCAAACGCATCAATAACATACTGACCAGTCGTTTGAATCGTGCCTACTGTTTTAGAACATTACTAGATAAAGGAGCAGTGCTTGCTTTTGGTTCTGACACGCCAGTAGCTACACCAGATGTAGTTCAGAGCTTACACGTAGCAACAACACATGTTGGTGCAAATGGTGAAGTCTTGAATCCAGAAGAAGTCATCTCAACCTATGAAGCACTTTATGCCTATACCGTGGGTGCTGCTTTTGCAAATGGTCGAGCTGCATATTCTGGAAAATTGCAACGTGGTTACGATGCCGATTTAGTGATGCTGTCACATAATCCTTTAGATACTTTGGAAGGGTTAAAAATTAAAGGAACGATGTTGGCAGGGGAATGGACTCATCTAAAGTAGTTGAAATTCCTAAGAGTTTAGAAATCACAACGCCAAACTTGTACTGCATACTGTGCAAGTCGCTCTTGTCTACGTAAGAGGCTTTCAGGGTTCCACGAATCTGTGGTAATCATTTGAGTTAGTTTGTATTTACTTTGAGTATATATTTTATTTTTTTCTTCATACTCTCTGTTCTCTGCATCACGATTCAAACTCTCTTCAAGTAAAGAGTAATTACCAATCCTATAAATGTAATTATCTTGAATATCGTATGGGAAATAATTGTCCCAATCTTCTATCGGATTTTCCGGAAGTATATGCTCTATACTAGAAGGGTCATCTTCGTAGTCTAAAGCATGTTTAGTAAGATGATTTTCTATTGATATAAGTATATATCGCACCAGTTTTTTGTTTCTTCGTGTATCTATTTCTAATGTACTAAAGTCATTTTCAAATTTTTCATCGCTAATGTAAATGCGTTGCAATATTTTGAATATTTCCTGTGGCGTTTTCACAGTTCTATTAAATATCGCAATTGCTGCATCATTATAAATTTTTTCTAAAGCATTAGGATTAAGTCCACTAACAATCAAATAACGGAATGAAATGATAACACAAATCTTTAACAAACTTTGAAAACTAGTAGCATCAAGGTTTTTATAGCCTGACAGTAACATTGGATACATCTGTTTTACCTTGAATAGCGAAAGTACTCTAATGAGCTTTCTAGTTTCTTTACTATCTTGCCAATATTCATGACTAGGTTGGCTCAATGCACTATATATATGTGCATTATCTTCTAATTCCTTTAGCAAGCTTAAGGCTGATTCTGATGTAGAATATTCATTCTTCAGTACTTTAAAAAGGCGTTCTTTTCGGACTATTGGTCTTTGTGAATTAATAAAATATCTCAAAAATTCTTGAAACTTTGTAGTATCAATAATGCTAATAATCCTCTGCCATTGTCTTTCTACATGATTGAGATCTTGACCTTGACTTACGAGTGAAAATAAATAGTTTTTCAGTAGATCTGTAGCAGTCAAATCAACACCACGAGCATTCAAAGTTTCGAATACCGTATAAGCACTTATTTCATTAGCAACAGAAATCTCAATAAATAGTAATTTTTCTCCAATTACATCTTGTAAAAACCTACTAAGCTCCTCACCCGAGCTAGTGATCAAATCATATTCAGAAAGCATACTAGTAAAATATTCGAATGCACCCCACAATAATTTATTTGAATTTTTGTACCCTCTTAGTGCAGGTGGTTTAGTTAGTTGCAACAAAAAGCTTTGGTAGAAATCATCATTATTTTTATTTAGAAATAATTTACTTGAGTAGGTTAGTGAGGTAGCATCTGTATCCCCCAAATAACGTCGTCTTAAAATATCTACTCTCGTTTTATTGTTTTCTACATCAATATCTTTTTCAATCAACTGATCAATACAATAAATAACTGATAACGCTAAAATACTTAGCGTAGCTAAACGTTGTTGACCATCAATTACGTTAAAAGTTTTATTTTGAGTGTCTTGCAGAACAATCGCACCCATATAATGAGGCTCACTACCTTCTTTAATAGCAATTAAATCATTCCAAAGATTTTCCCAATTCTCAGCTTTCCAAGAGTAATCTCTCTGATACAAAGGTACTTTATAAATTCGACCATTACCTATGAGATCGTTAAAACTTACAGTACTAGTTTTGAGAAGATTACTTGTTGCCATACTCTATTTTAGCCTTGTTTTAATAATTTAACAACGAATCCTTTATATTTTGGAAGATGCTATGTGCTCGAGCACACTCTCCCCCACATCAAGACCCACCAACTCACCACTAGCACACCAGATATTAGGAACACTTAAATCATTTTGCACAATGCCCACTTCAACAACATCGGCAACCTCATACTCATGCAATCTCTCAAGTTCTTTTCTTGAAGTCGTAGCATTTAAGTTATAAAGCATCTCAGCAGCACCAAGCAACAATACACCTTCAGAACAGGCAACAATTGTTTGCAGGCTTGACTGCTCAAGACGTTTGAAATACTCAAGCATCACCTTGTCACGCATGGCATATTCATCAACTAAGCCACCTGGAATGATTAAAGTATGACACTCAGGCGCACTCATAAACCCCCAATCAGGCGTGATGACAACACCATTTTTGCTATGAACAGAATTTCTAGATTTCGCAAGGATATAGCAGTTTATGTTGCCATCATCACTAAGATTCTGTTTGATAGTGTTATAAATCGAAATCAGTTCCAATTCATCAACTAGGTGATAAAGCAGGACAGCAATATTATGTTCATGATTAGCTTGATCTGTATTATGCATTTCTACGGTATCTGGCATATATGCCTTAAATAATACCTTAAATCTACTGATTTGTCTTGTGTTATGCTTTTATCGTGGAAGTACGTTTCAGAAAAACAGGACAAGCCATTAAACGGGCAGCTCGAAAACGCCAAGCTGATTTACATCAACGCCTTGAAGAAGCACAAGTTGGACTTTCTGACTTTTTAGATAAGCCTAATCGTATTCGGGAGTATCTTGTTCATCGAATGCGAGATGAGCTAGGCACAACCCCTTTTGCAATAGAAGAAGATATTGTCGAAGAGCATTTCAAAGTGAATGGATTGCTGAAGCAAATTGTGACGCTAGAAGATGAACTCTACCGCCTTGCCATGCTTGAAAAACATGTGGATGATGCTGAAATCTTTGACCTCAGCGTTGATGAACTTATCCGCTATGGTTTTGATATTGAAGGCACAGGTTAAGACTCCTAATACTACTAATACCCAGTTTATATATGTCTGACTTTAAAGAACTAGTCCTTGAATTTATCAAGCAAATCCCTGAGGGTAAGGTCGCTACTTACGGGCAGGTTGCCATGCTTGCAGGCTCGCCTCGAGCCGCACGTCAAGTCGGTATGATGCTCAATGGTTTAAAGCACAATAAAGACAATGAAATTCCTTGGCAGCGTGTCATCAACTCTGAGGGTGGTCTATCAACCCACAAAATAGGCTTTGGCGATTTACAACGTGCTCTTTTAGAAGAAGAAGGCATTGTCTTCAATGCCCAAGGTCTGATTGATTTAAGAAAGTACCAATGGCAACCTGAGCAGGTAACTTCACAAGTCCCCTTGGACTTTTAACAAGACACTCCAGATACATCTGATTAACGCTACATTATTTCTCCGTAATCACTTAATGAATTCATAACTTATAAGCTGTGGCTCCTAGACCGCTATACTCCTCTATGTATGATGGGGCACAAGGGTCTTTTACTATTAGCGACTATAGCTTTCTTGAGTTTTTGCACTTTAGAACTACGTTCTGCATTTGCACAATCTGCATTTGCACAAGAAGACATTCAAACAAGTGATACTCAAGTTATTGAAAACACAGTTACTCAAAACACAGTTACTCAAAACACAGTTGTCGGTGAAAATGGTCTTATTGCAGTTTTACCTACAGAAGCTACTGAAAGCAGTTCTACAGGTCTGATTGGTGTCATTCCTAATGGCATTGTTCGGGGTAATGAATCTGGTGAAGAAGCGGGTAAAGAATTTCAGGGAATCATTGCTGTTGTTCCTCCTGATGTAGTACCTCCTACTGATATTCCTCTTGATACTGATATTCTACCTTCTGAGCTAATAGATACTGAGCTAATAGATACTGAGCTAATAGATACTGAGCAAACAGACACTAACCCTCTAATTATGACTGAGGGTCCTAGCCCTATTGAAAGCAGTGTCTTAGATACGTCTGTCCACACTATTATCCAGACTACGATTGCTGATGATGCGGATATTGACACCCTCCAAGGGTCTGACACAGCAAAGCTTGATACGCAACTTACAGCCCCTCTTACAACAGAGAATCTCATTGAAGCAGAAGAAAACGTTGTTTCTGGTGAGTTTGAGGAATCGTCTAATTTTGCTCAAACAGAAGACCATCTAGAAACACAGCTTGAAACAAATGAAAATAGCAGTTTAAAGCAAGTTGTTATCGAAGTTGAAGAATCTGTTGATAGCAATCCTAGTGAAGCTGTTTTTGACGTAAATGCTATAGCTATTGACGAGCAACTATCTATTTCTCAAGAACAAGAAGTTATTGCTGAGGATGTAGAAGTAGTTGAGGAAATAGAAGTTAGCCCTGAAGAGACTGTCGTTAGTGACTCTCAGGAAATTATAGCTGCACCAGTTCTAGATGATGAAGTTATTGATAGTGTCTCGACTACTGAAAAGGAAGAAGTCATTGAAGAAGTTGAGGTGGACTTACGTGAGTTTGCGGTGGGTACGGG
>CALDTA010000269.1:0-6809 GCA_937924455.1 uncultured Deinococcales bacterium | reverse complement strand
TTAGGGCGATGGATATTACTACTGTTTTTATTTGCCAGCACCACACTTGGACTGGTAATAACAGGCATATTGCAGATAGAACACTTTAGCTTTACATCAAGCCTGATAGCTGTGTTGTGCTATATCAGTGTAGCGGGGTGTGTTTACAAGGCTCGAGCCCTCCCCCTCTTCAAACTTAGCCTAGTTCTACTTATAGCCCTCACAAGTTTCAACACTTTTTTCTGGAACATATGGCAGCAAATCAGCAATACTGACTCAGATATTGCAAACTGCTATAGCGAAATTTGCATCCTACTCATGCCTGAAAGCCTTTTGCAAACTGATATCATTCTAAAAGTCTCGGTACTTATCTTTTGGTTCAGCTTTTTGATACTTCTTAGCAGCAAAAATCCTGTAACACACTACTTGACCTATCAAGCAAGTCAAAATCGTAAGCTCTAAGTAATAGTTATAAACCCCTTTCACAAAACTTTAAGGTATAGAATACATTTCGGAATATTCACTTTATTTCTCTTTTGACTATTGACTTTGTTCAAATTGCATGACTAAAATAATGTTCGCTCATTCGCTTGCGTATGAGTTACGATTGTTCAGTAAGATTTTCGGTTTAAGGCTTCTGTCTTAAGTTTCTTGTGGTGGGCATAGCTCAGCTGGTTAGAGCGCCGGATTGTGGTTCCGGAGGTCGTGGGTTCAAAACCCACTGTTCACCCCACTATTTTATATGTAACAATCATCTGGTTTAGTTTTCTCGGCTTGTAGTTATGTTTAAAGTTTGATTTTGCGGGAATGGCGGAATTGGTAGACGCGCTAGATTTAGGATCTAGTATCTTCGGATGTGTGGGTTCAAGTCCCATTTCCCGCACCAAATTTAAGGGTCCTCTATAAAAAGAGGACTTTTTTTATGTGTGTTCCTGCTATAAAAGAGGCATAATAACCACTAGAGAAACTAAGGTTGCTGCCTTTCATAAAAATTTAAAGTGATTTTTATGAAATAGCAGTTAATCTACTTAACACTGCAAAGTGTTATTCAGGAGAAACATTATGTCTGAAGCCATGTCGGCACAGCTTTTGGAACAAGAAGGCGTCCGTGCAAAATTTTCAGTAACGATTGAATCAAAAGAAGTGTCTAGAACATTTGACCAGAAGATGTCACAAATCATCCGTCAGGTCAATGTGCCAGGTTTCAGACCAGGTAAAGCCCCAAGAGGTATGGTATTAAAACGTATCGGTGGCGAAGAAGTCCTTCAACAAGAAGTTCGAGAAGCACTTGTGGATTATTATTATCCGAGAGCTTTAAAAGAGCTCGAGCTCAATGCTATCCACATCAGCAACCTTGATGCTGATAATCTTCCGTCAAGCAAAGAAGACTACAGTTTTAACTTAGAAGTTGAACTCTATCCAGAAACAAAACTAGCGGATAGCAGTGAAATTGTCATCGACACAGAACGTGAGATGCTTACACAAGAAGCTTATGAAGAAGCCCTTCTGCACTTACGCAACGAACATGCTACCCAAATACCCGTAGACCGTGCCTCAGAAGAAAATGATGTACTTATGGTCGCCTTTGAAGATAGCGACGACAACATCTTCCCTATGGACTTAGGGCAAGCGGGCGAAAAAATGCAACAACAGCTTGTTGGTAAAAGTATTGGTGATGTTGTAGAAATCGACTTCTCTACTGCTTTTAGTGAAGATGGTACAGAAGATGAAGTTGAAGAAGATGCAACAGCGCTAGAAGCTGCTGCTGAAGCTGACGCTATGACTGTTGAAGAAACTGGTGAAGAAGACCATGCTGAACTTCAAGCTGCTGAACTTCAAGCTACTGAACTTCAAACTACTGACGCTACAACAGATGAAGCAGAAGAACTTGACATTCCTAAAGCCTTCAAATTAGTCATCAAGGACGTGAAAGAAAAAGAATTGCCTGAAGTCAATGATGAATTTGCAGAGTCACTTGGTGTTGAAAGCTGGGATGAGGTTGAAAAGAATATCCGTGCTAACTTGCAAACTGAACTAGACCGCAAAAGCTTTGATGCACAACTAGACGAATATATCGAAAAGCTTGTTGAAGGTAGTGAAGTTGAATTGCCAGATAGCTTTATCGTTCAGCAAAAGCAGCACTTACTTAGTGACCTTGCTAGCAACCTCAAGCAGCAGGGCTCGAGCCTTGATAGCTTCATGAAAAACCTTGCTGACAACGAAGAAGATCAAAAAGAATTCAATGACAATCTTGATAAAGAAGCCATCACAAATGTCAAACGTGACTTAGTTCTGGGCGCACTTCTTGACAAACGTGGCACAACCATCAGCGATGAAGAATTTGAAAGCTCAATCAACTACCTTGCCTACACCGAACAAATCAGCGTTAAGAAGCTTAGAAAAGACCGCAGTCCAGAATGGTTCTCAAACTACCGCTATCTGCTAACACGCCAACGTGCGCTTAGAGACGAGCTTGATGAAATCGTTGGTCACATGTACCCACAGCCTGAGAAAGAAGCCTCTACAGATGACGCAACAGCCTCAACTGAAAGTGAATCTGTCGCTGAAATCCCTGCTGCTGATAACTTAGTCCGTGACGGCACTGCTGAAGTATAAGGCTGAATTATAAGGCTAAAGTTAGCACCTCCTATCTAGCCTGCTTCATCAAGAAGCGCATATCAAAAAGAGGATGTATTCGCAATATTGTTTGCGAATACATCCCAAATTAAGTTGATTACACAGCTTTTGCTCACGAAGTCATATAGTTACATTAACGATTTACTAGCAAGATGACGGTATTGTAAGTATTCTGTAAGCTTTCCCCTTATGTTCGCCGACTGGTGAAGGGTTATGATATTCGCCAGTAGTTCACGATTGCACTCAAAAACTGCGCTTACATTTAAGCGTAAAAAAAATGAGTTTAAAACAACCGTATAGTAAGATGGGTGCATCCGCACAATAGATGACACAATGGATGCTAGATGCTATAGAGAGATAGCGTGTTTTTGAGCTTTGCGAAAAAACCGCCAAGGTGCGATGTTTTAAGATGAGTCTCAACTATAACATTTCATCTAACGTCCAATACAAGAACGCACCCAGTAAAGATAACGGAGATATTTTATGCCCCTTATTCCTTATGTGATTGAACAAACAAGTCGCGGTGAACGCAGCTATGACGTTTATAGTCGCCTTTTAAAAGATCGTATTATTTTTCTGGGTTCTGCTATTGATTCTGAAGTTGGCAACGTTATTGTTGCTCAATTATTGTTGTTAGAGCAACAAAATCCAGAGCGAGATATCCAGCTATACATCAACAGTCCGGGCGGCTCAGTCGATGCAGGTCTCGCTATCTATGACACTATGCAATTTATATCCTCGCCTGTCAGCACAATTTGCGTAGGTCTTGCTGCATCTATGGGTTCTATGCTGCTACTAGCAGGCAGCAAAGGTAAGCGTCTTGCACTACCTCACTCTCGTATCATGATTCACCAACCTCTTATTGGTGGACATGGTATTTCTGGTCAAGTTAGTGATATTGAAATTGAAGCCAAAGAACTGGTGAGAAATAAAGCCAATTTTATCGACATCATGTCTAAGCATACTAATAAAGACGCTGAGCAAATCAGCAAAGATGTTGATAGAAATTACTGGATGAATGCAGAAGAAGCCCTAGAGTACGGCATCATAGATAGTATCATTGAGCCAAGAAACAAGTAATCCTATGTCTCAGATTCGTTGTAACTTCTGCAATCGCTCTCAATTTGATGTTAAACATCTTATTGCTGCTGAAAATGGTCATACGCATATCTGCAATGACTGTGTAGAGCGCATTTCTGAGATTCTCCAACGCTCACAGAAAAAATATACTGCCCCTGACTTTAAAAATGTACTGCCTCCAAGACAGATTAAAAAACACTTGGATAACTACATTGTTGAACAAGAAGAGGCAAAAAAGTCACTGGCAGTTGCTGTTTACAATCACTACCGTCGCTTGAGATACCCTGACTCAGAGTTACAAAAAGCCAATATCTTGATGATTGGTCCAAGCGGTACTGGTAAAACATTGTTAGCACAAACACTCGCTAAACTACTTCAAGTACCTTTTGCAATTGCTGACGCTACTACACTCACAGAGGCTGGCTATGTCGGTGATGACGTTGAGAACATCATCGTGCGTTTGTTACAAACTGCTGAATACGACGTTGAAGCTGCTGAGCGAGGCATTATATATATCGACGAAATCGACAAAATTGCTCGTAAAGGTGAAAGTCGTAGCATCACCAGAGACGTTTCGGGTGAAGGTGTGCAGCAAGCACTCTTGAAGATTGTCGAAGGTACAGTTTGCCAAGTTCCGCCACAAGGTGGTCGTAAGCACCCGCAACAAGAGCTTATATCAATAGATACCAGTAACATCTTGTTCATCTGTGGTGGCGCTTTTGAAGGTCTGGAAGATACTATTCGTAACCGTGTCTCTGTTTCAAATCTCGGCTTCAGCTCGAGCCCAACCGCTCTCTCCACTGAACTACAAGACGAGGAAAAAGAACACTTGCTATCTCAAGTCATTTCTAGCGACCTTATGGGCTATGGTCTGATTCCTGAACTTATCGGGCGTCTACCAATCATCACCAGCTTGCATGATTTAAGCGTAGATGCACTTATCAATGTGCTGACAAAGCCTAAAAACGCCATCATCAAACAATACAAAGAACTCTTTAGCCTTGAAGGTGTAGACCTCAACGTTAGTAGAGATGCACTAGAAGAAATTGCGTTAAGGGCAAAACAGCAGGGTACAGGAGCCAGGGCTCTCAGATCTATTCTTGAAAAATCTTTACTTGACCTCATGTATGAAGTACCAGGTAGCGATATTGAATCCATCAAAATCACCGAAGATAATCTTGACCACCCTGACCTCATGCTCAGTCAAGCAAAACGTAGCAAAAGCGCATAAACTTCACCTTTTACAAAGCTAATTACCCCTCATCAAAAATGAGGGGTTTCTTTTGTTCTTTGTAAGGGTAGCGGTGCTATAGTGCTTTATTATGAAAAGATATCTTCACCTCATCCTAGCGTTGTTTGTTTTAGTCTTGTTAGCTTCATGCCAGACCATGACACCAATGGAAGAAGCAATCAAAGAGCCAACACCAAATCCAATGAGCAATAGACTTTCAGAAGCTGATTTCACTACTGCAAAAGGTTTGTATGAAAACAACTGCCAGTTTTGCCACAGTTCTGGCAATCAAGGTATCGCTCCAGACTTCAATAATCACCTGCCAACCTTCGCAAAAGTAGCAAACGGTAAAACACATTTAATCAATGCTTTGCTGTATGGTATGCAAGGCGAAATAGTTGTAAATGGTCAAACTTTCAACGGCATTATGAACAATCGTTCAAATAGCTTTGACGATAGTCAAATCGCCTTATTGCTGAACTATGGTCTAACAGCTTGGGACAACAGTAGCCTTCTACCAGAAGACTTCACACTCATCACGGCTGCAGATGTTGCCAAAGAACGCCAAACACCAAAAACTGCAGATGAAGTCTACACAGCAAGACAAGCTTTACAACTGCCCTAAATCGCTTTGTGTGAGCCACTTTTACAAACTATAATGAGTGATGCAAAAAACACTGATTGTTCTCAATAAAGATGACGACACTGTAAGCTTTTATGATGAAACAGATATGACGCTCCTCAGCGTTGTATCTGTCGATAAAAATCCGCACGAAGTAGCAGTAACGGATGATGGTAAAAAAGCCTTTGTATCTAATGCTGGTGCAAACACAATTTCTGTGTTTGATATGACTACGCTAGAAATCACCGATACCATCACCCATCCAGACTTTCAATTTCCACACGAAGCAAAGATAACACCTGATGGGCGCATGATATTGGCGAGTACCTATGCCCATAAAGTATTCATCATTGATACCCACACGCACGAAATCAAAAAGGTAATTCCTGCTAAGCGCATGAGCCACATGGTGGCACTGAACCCTGATGCAAGCCTTGCCTATGTTTCAAATATAGGCGCAAATTCTTATTCGATACTAGATTTAGCAACCGAAGAATTCACCGTTCACTACCCTGTAGGGCGTGAACCTGAGGGCATCAATGTTAGTCCAGATGGTAAATGGGTTTATGTAGCAAATCAGAGCGATAATACTGTGTTCATCATGGATACTGAAACCCACAGTTTGCAAGGTAAAGTCAATACAGATGATGTACCTATCCGTGTAGCTTTTACACCAGATAGCAAACTTGCACTTGTGCCTAATCGTGGTGGTGGTTCTTTATCGGTCATAGATACTGAACGTCAACTTGAAATCAAACGAATACCTGTTGGTTTGTGGCCAGGGGGTACGATTTGTAATCCTGAAGGTACAAGAGCTTACGTTGCAAATAACAAGACCAATGATATTTCAGTTATTGATTTAGCCACCCTAAAGGTTATTGATACGGTTGATGCTGGTATTCACCCAGATGGGATTGGTTTAAGCGTCATCCCAGATTAAGAATTTATCTCTTACTGCGGTGTTGCTTTTTCAGCATGAAGCTTTGCAAGTTTGTTTAGCAGCTCTTCAGATTTTTTCATATGCCCATGAATGGCGTAGCCATGTGCCCCAGCTCGAGCCAACTCCCTACTCCTAAAGTGACCTGCAACAGTATGACAATGCGCCACAGCAAGCTCTAACTCTGAAGCTAACTCTTCGTACTGTTTAGCAATATCTTCAAAAACAGCCTCTTGGCTCATTTCAACTTCTCTCATTTCAATTTCTCCGTAGCCCACATAGAATGACTACCTTAAGCATCATCCGCAAGTGGAATAGGCTCA
>CALDTA010000268.1:0-3109 GCA_937924455.1 uncultured Deinococcales bacterium | reverse complement strand
GTGTTAGCTGGATCTGCCTGCGTTGTAAATGACTGCTCTGGTGTAAGCTCTTGTTCAGCTACAGGTGGATACAGAACATTGTCAACTGCTATGTTCTCACGCAGTCCGTCTAACCACGTTGTACGTAGCTCATTACGTTCTTCCTGCAACACAGCTTGCTCGACTTGTGGACGAACTTCTGCAAGGCTTTGTGTACGCTCGGCTGTACGATTTGCTAGAAGCACAACATAGCTCTCAGTGATGATAGGTTCTGGTGTAACCACTTCTTCTGTTGCAGCATCAACACTTTCTTCAGTGCCTTCTTCTGTAGTTTCTGTAGCAGTCTCTTCGGTTGCCACTTCTGGCTCTGGAATTGTTTCAGTTTGAATCGTAATAACATTCGATACTTCACGACCAACGCTATTTGGAACAGCAGTTAAGCTCTCGCTTACAAAAACTGCATCGTTTAGCTCTGCCTCTAAACCACCTTGTGAAACACTACCTAAAGCTTCAAGCTCAAAGCCCTGTTCTTCAGCAATAGCACTTAAATCATCAGTAGAGATTGTTCCACTTACTACGCCACTTTGGAAAGCTGCTGCGGCTTCTTGTGTTTCAAAATTCAAACGGTTTACAACCGCACTAGCAGGAACAACATAACGACTTAGATTTTCATCATAATAAGCTTGGATTTCTTCATCTGTTGCATCAGCATCTTTCGTTACATAACTCAATGCACTCTGAGCAACTGCTGCTCTTGAACCGACAGTTTCAATACCCAAATCCTTAGCACCTTGTAGTGCAAGCTCTTGGTCAATCAAGTTGTTAAGCGTATTTGGCTTAAAAAATGAAGAAACAAAACCAGCATTTTGCGGGCTTAGGAAGTTTTGAACTTGTGGATCACGATATACATTACGAGCTAGTTCGGCTCTAGTAATTTCTGCATCACCAACACGAGCTACAACTGAGTTGTCGTAGTTGTAGACTGTGCCTAAATTGCTTCTATCTGGCATCTCAACATTGATACCTTCACGCAGCTCGAGCAGTTTCGCTTCAATCGCACCAGTTTCTTTTACAGTAAGTGCATCTTCCCTGACTTGTTCTGATACTTCAGAAAATTCTTGTCTAGCAGATGGAATAAATTCTTCAACCTTAACAACATAGTAACGTCCACCTTGGTTGACAACATCACTCACTGCACCTGTACCTAGTGAAAAAGCTGCATTGGCAACTTGCGTAGGCAATGCTAAACGAGCAACAGCACCTGGTTCACTTGCACCATCTGCAGCACCAATAGCACCACCAATATCCGCACCTTCAATTGAATACTCACTAGCAAGTGCTGCAAAATCTTCACCATTGATAGCTCTGACTCTCAACTCCTGTGCAAGCTGCTCTTCAGAAACAATAATCTGACGTGCCTTGATTTGCTCTTCAGTACGATAACGGTCACGGTTTGTATCGAAGTAAGCTTGAACTTCAGCATCACTAACTTCAATACCTTCGGTCAAACCATCACGGTATTTCTCAAGACGCTCATTGTCACGAACAAATTCACGGAAACTTTGGTCGGTAAAGCCCTGTTGGTTAATCGCACGAAGATAGGCTTGGTCATTTCGACTACCCGCAAAACCGTTATCTTCACGGAATTCATTGACAGCAGCACGTACCTCACCACCACTTATCCGCACCTTGCTAGCTTCTTGACGCAACAAATTTTCATTGATGAGATCATCCAACATCAAGGTTTGCAGATCATCGCCAATTTGCTCATTGCTTATTAAGTTAAACGGAGGGTTTTGACGTGCTCTTGAAACTTCTAATTCAGAAATTTCTAAGCCATTGCCAAGCTGCATAACAGGCACATTTTCGCCTGTAAGATTCCGGTTACCTGTTAACTGACCTGGTGTATAGGCAATTAGCATCGCAATAAGCATAGCGATGGAGATAACCCAAAGAATGATAGTGTTTGTACGTCGACTTAATCTCATAGAAAATATGTCCTTTTTAACAAAAGTTATTTATGAACTAACTTGTGCCTTTTGTACTCAATCAAGAGGATGTTAATAATAATGTCAAAAATTTTGGTTGAATTTCTTGACAGTTATAGAGTGACATGCTAGCTTTTGAAGCATGCGCCCGTAGCTCAGTTGGATAGAGCGTTCGCCTCCGGAGCGAAAGGTCACAGGTTCGAATCCTGTCGGGCGCGCCACTTTGTTAAGCTGGATTTTTAGTATTTAACCAGCATTACTTCATGCCATCACCCACAACAATTAGCAACCGAAAGAATAACACGCATTTGTGAGCATTGTTAGTGAGATTTAGTAGTAAACTTAATGCTTTTCTACTCAAATGAAGGCTTAGCCAAGACTGATGAGCTATATTTTGAAGAAAGTAAGCAGCCTATTAATCGTTGCTTAATTGCTATTACTTGTGAAGCTAATTTTGAACTTACTTTTGAAGCTCTTTCTAAACCTTGAGTGTCATTTTTTTGTGACATTTTTGGGCAGTAGCTTTCAGCAAATTTCTTAGCTATCTAAATACAGTTTTTGGATCAAACTCTTTTAGGGTATAGTTATCAGGATTCATAGTTCTAGTATAAAATAAAGCTATTTGCTTCCCTCCAACGAAAGTATGATGTTAGATGGTTTTAGCTACGATAAGCTAACTGTTAGAAGCTATGAAGCATGTTGATAATGTTGCATTCAGAAAAAAGCTTGATAGACTAAATACATAAAGCTCTTCCACGATTTACTGACTAGGGTCAGTAAATCGGCGATGCAGATGTCTGTGAAAACCACACAGCGCGAGTAAGAACAAATGTGTTTAGTGTGGGTCAGAATAGTGTGGAAACGCTAATATAAAAGAAGTATCAGAAAGGTATAAGGTGTAGTTCTATGAGTAAGGAAACTGGTCGTACAGTAGTAGAAAACATTGAAATTGCAAGTGGTCAGCTTGTTGATAAGGTCAAAGAATTGTTCGAAGAAAGCAATGCACGCAAAGTTATTATTCGTAACAGCGATGGCAATGAACTTATGACCATACCACTAACCTTAGGCATCGTCGGTGGTGGATTACTAGCAGCATGGCTACCTGTACTAGCAGCAGTTGGTGCATTGGCAGCAGTTGTGAC
>CALDTA010000267.1:0-11198 GCA_937924455.1 uncultured Deinococcales bacterium | reverse complement strand
CTATAGATGGAGAAGAAAAGGAAATTACAATTCCAGGCGGTGCAAAATCTGGTTTAAAAATAAATATCAAACCACCACTGGTTGCTGCTAACGGTCAAAGTAGCGAAGTCATCTTAGACTTCAATGCTAGACGAGTAAAAGAGAATGGCAAAGGTCGCTACAGTATGGCTTCAACAGCAATTCGTGCAACGAGCTTATCAGGCACGCTTAAGGGCAACGTTGCTGATAGCGATGGCAATCCTTTAGAGAACGTATTTATCGCTATTACCGATGCATCTGGTGAGGCAATTACCGAAACAAAAACAGACAGCGATGGAAGCTATAAAATCATTACTCTCAACGAAGGTAGCTATACTGTGACTATGAGCCTTGATGGTTATACAACACAGACCTTCAATGATGTGCTCATATCAGCAGAGAAAAACAATAGACTATTAGATGGTGAAGATGTAGTTATGACAGCTTCTGGTGAGTAAGGAACTTTCCTAAAAACAACATTTCGTTATAACGAAAAATAGCCCCTTTCCATAAAAAAGAAAGGGGCTATTTCATTGTCTTTATTACCAGCAAGTTTTAACTAGCTCCCCCGAACTAGCCTCTAAACTTCTCCACCCGAATCATGTTTGTCGTACCACGCATTCCAAAAGGAACACCTGCAGTCACAATATAGCGACCATCCTTTTGAATTTTGATGTTTTCATTACGAATAACTTTTTCGGCTACCTCAACCATTTCATCAGTGTTCTTGATGTCTTCACTCATGCTCACACGCACACCCCATGCGATAGCCATCTGGTTAAAAGCTTTATCATTTGGGGTAATCATCACAATAGGCGTAGCAGGACGATAGCGTGAAACACGCAGTGCTGTATTTCCACTAGCAGAAAAGACTATGATTAAATCTGCTGATAAATTATAGGCCATTTGACAAGATGCTAAAGCAACAGCATCAGGTGTGTTGTTGCCAGCACGTGGTCGGTGCTCACGCATGTTCTGTTGAAAGTTTGCATCTGCCTCAACTGTTTTGGCAATGCGGTGCATCATCCGAACAGCTTCAATAGGGTATTGTCCAACAGCAGTTTCTGCTGAGAGCATCACTGCATCGGTACCATCATAGATGGCATTGGCAACATCACTCGCTTCTGCACGAGTTGGGGTTGGGCTTTCAATCATGCTTTCAAGCATCTGTGTCGCTGTAACCACAGGCTTGCCTGCTTCTACACATTTTTCAATAAGCATTTTTTGAATACGAGGCACTTCTTCAGGTGGCAGCTCCACACCTAAATCACCACGAGCAACCATGATGCCATCAACCTCTTCAAGGATTTCATCAAAGCGTTCAACAGCCGTTGGCTTTTCAATTTTTGCCATCAGCTTAGCTCTTGAATTTGCTCTGGCTAAGTAGTGTCTTGCGAGTAGCAAATCGTCACGATTGCGTACAAAACTAATCGCTACCCAGTCAACATCTAGCTCAGCTCCAAAAAGCAAATCTTCGACATCTTTATCTGTAAGGGCAGGTATGCTCAAATCAGCTTGTGGAATATTGATACCTTTATTGTTAGATAAAATTCCACCAATAATTACTTTTGTGACGATGCAGTTCCCATCAAAACCTTTAACGGTTAAACGCAAACGACCATCATCAAGAAGCAAGTCATCGCCAACGTGTACATCATTGCAAAGACCTTTATAGGTGACACCTACACGTGTTTCATCTCCTGGCGTGTCGTCGTCACAGCTCAGTTTGAAACTTTGTCCAACTTCTAAAGTAACTTTGCCCTCAGCAAAGACACCTGTGCGAATTTTCGGACCTTGCAAATCTTGCAAAATTGCAATTGGACGATTAATCTTTTTCGCTGCTTCACGAATCTCTTGAACACGTGCTTTGTGATCTTCTTGCTTACCATGTGAGAAGTTAAGTCTAAAAACATTTACACCAGCATCGATGAGTTTTGCTATCATCTCTGGATTACCACTACCTGGACCTAGTGTTGCTACAATTCGTGTGCGTCTTGGCATGATAATTTATTTTGCGAAAGCACGTTTACCTAAGTAAACTGCGCTGTCACCCAACTCTTGTTCAATCATAAGTAAGCGGTTGTATTTTGCAATACGGTCACTACGGCTCGCAGAACCTGTTTTGATTTGCCCTGCATTGACAGCCACTGCCAAGTCAGCAATAAAGCTATCTTCAGTTTCTCCACTACGGTGGCTAATCATGCTGCGGTAGCCTGCTGATTTTGCAAGTTCGATAGCATCCATAGACTCGCTAAGCGTACCTATTTGGTTTACTTTTACAAGAATAGCATTGCCAACTTTTTCATCGATACCGCGCTGCAAACGGTCAACATTTGTTACGAACAAATCATCGCCAACAATCTGACAGGTATCGCCAATTTCAGTGGTGAGTTTTGCCCATGCTGCCCAGTCATCTTCTGCAAGACCATCTTCGATAGAAACAATAGGATAGCGTTTTGTCCAGTCTGCCCAGTAAGCAACCATTTCGTCTGAACTGTAGGTTTTACCTTCAGCCTCTAGGTGATAGTTGCCATCTTTATAGAACTCTGTTGCAGCAGGGTCAAGACCTAGAGCGATTTCATCACCTACGCTGTAGCCTGCATTTTCGATAGCTTTTAAGATAACTTCAATAGCTTCTTCATTCGAGCCTAAGTCTGGTGCGAAACCACCTTCATCGCCAACGTTTGTGTTGTAGCCTTTTGAAGAAAGTACTTTTTTAAGTGCATGAAAAGTTTCTACGCCTGCACGGAGTGCATCGCCAAAAGTATCAAAGCCGATAGGTGCAAGCATAAATTCTTGCATATCTACTTTGTTGTCTGCGTGAGCACCACCATTGATAACATTCATCATAGGAACAGGCAACACCTTGGCATTGTTACCCCCAAGGTAGCGGTAGAGCGGTTGCTCGTAGACTTGTGCTACAGCTCTTGCACAAGCAAGTGACACCGAAAGGATTGCATTAGCACCTAAGTTTGCTTTGTTGTCTGTACCGTCCAGCTCGAGCATGATGCTATCTATCTCTGTTTGGTTAAACGCATCTTTGCCAGTGAGTGCCTCAGCGATTTGTGTGTTGACATTCTCAACCGCTTTGCTAACCCCCTTGCCCATAAGACGTTGACCGCCATCACGTAGTTCCACGGCTTCGTGTTCACCTGTTGATGCACCAGAAGGCACAAAGGCGCTAGCCTTAACGCCAGATTCTAGGGTAACCGTTGCCCCAACTGTTGGATTACCGCGGGAGTCGAAAAGCTCGAGCGCTTGAATAGCCTCAATTCTAGTCATAGTGCCTCCAATAATTTATTTGTTAAATTCATATAGTTTTGTTTTTGTATTCAAGTAAGAAACGTGTACTTAACTAACACTGTACGGCTAAAGTACACACGCTGACTATGCACATCTGTCACTCAAATTCATTAAAGCTGTGTACTTTTTGTGGAACAATTCGCCAGAAAATTCAAAAATCTGTAAATCTAAGTAACGAACAGTAACAAGCACTTAACTATTACTGGTTTTGATGGTTTTAAGGTCACTATGTGATTCAGCACTATGCTGATGTCACATAATTTCTAAAGTCTCGAAATGTAAAGCAAGTGCTTCAGGTAGCTCCAAAACACCAAAAATATTGTCTGTACCCAACCAGTGTTTAGCCAGTTCAGGATAACTTCTATCTTGCAACACTTGCCCTAAAATCCTCCCTAGCTGAACACGCAAGGCTGTTGGTATGTCCAGACATTCATCTATAACATCCATAACTAATTCAGCTTGCCCAAGCATGAGCAGCATCTCTGCTTCAAGCAACGCTTTCCAAGCTCGGATGCTGGGGTCAGGGGGTAAGGTTCTGATTACAGCCAGTTGGGCAGCAGCTTCAGCAGCTTTGTCTGCTCTTAGGAGTGCTTCGGTAAGTGCCAATTGTGCTTGGAGTTGTAGAAAGCGGCTCGAGCCCTCCTGTGCATCTGTCAATAAAACGAGTGCCTTTCTAGGAGTCGACACCAGTGCCAAGGCAATATTCGCATCTATATATAAACTTTCATACCTATGGCTCAAATGTTTTAAGCTCTTTGTATCGGTAATCAGGTTTCTAAGAATAGCTTTGGCATGTTGCAAAGATGCACCACTACCAACAGCTTCACTGGCTTCTAGCCCCGATGTGAGCATCGTAGCGATGTCTATCTCCCCACGAAACGGGGGGCAGTAAGGCTTACCTGTACGCCAAACGCAGTAAGCGATTGCCAAACGGTAAAGACATCGCTTGTGGCGATAGGCTGCTTCTTCACTACGTTCTTGTGTTTCTCGAAAAAAAGCTTCAGATTTACTTGCAAAGCGCAGGGCTTCCCATGGGTGTCCTCTTGCTGCAAAGAGCACTGAGTATTCGGATTGGATTCTCGCTTTTGTAAAGGCGTCAATGTCATGACTTAACGCCTCTTGAAAAGCAGCATCGGAGGCTTCAAATTTACCCAAACGGCGCAGTACCGTACCGTGTCGTGCTTGAATTTTTGCAAGCTCAGTTTTTGGCGCACCCAGTCGCATGTGCTCAATGGCTTGTTCGAGTGCTGCCGACGCTTCATGGGCTTTGCCACTCCGCATGAGCAAATCACCTTCGTGGTATCTAGCACGACCTTGTAAAAGGATGTGATGCTGTACCTCTCGCAAGTGTTCAATGGCATCATCAAATTCACCTGCATCTTTACTCACCATGCCTTGCCAAAGAGAAACCCTATCTTGAATAAGCTCTGAACGAACATGTTCTTTAGCTTTTCGGGCCTCGGCTTTTGCCTTTGTGTAGTTTCCTTGCCAACGCAAAATAGCAGCTCGTACCAAACAAGCTTCTGCCTCAATGTCACCAGCAAATTCTGGCAAGTCTTCCATAAGCGTCATGGCTTCTTTGTATTGAGCAGCATCTACGTAAGATTCGGCTAGTTTAATTTTTGCCCAACTGCTTGCCGTGCTGCCCTCTTCAAGCGAAACCAGATAGCTCAGTACATCTTGCGTTTCTTCGTGGGCATAGTCACTTTGTACGCTGCGGTGTTGCAAAATGAGCAATGCTAATCGCTCACGGTGCTCCTGTTGCCAATCGACAGATTTCTGCCAAAGATGACTAAAAAGCAATAAGCGCGCAGGATCAGCTTCTAGAAGCTCTAAGAGCGTGTCGTATTCTTTTGCGCCTTCTGCATGGTGTAGCAGACGAAATATAGAGTCACTGGAGTGTTGAAGAAAATAGGCTAAAGCTTGTTGATGGATATGGATGTCATCCTCGCTAGTAGCCTCAATACTAGCTGCACTACTAACTTCACTACCAGACTCACTAGTAACCTCAATATTAGCCTCACTACCAGACTCACTACTAGCTGGTAACAACTCCCTAAAAGCAGGACGCAAAGCGTTATCTTCAACGTGCTCAAGCAGTTCTCTTTCGGTGTGGCTGAGTTGTGAAATAGATTTACCAATTACTTTTTCAAAAAGACTTACAGGTATGTAACTATCTGTTTCTGGTGATAGTGTAGCTAGAGTTTTCAGTAAGGGCTCGAGCGCACCATCTTCCCTTAACTCATGTAAGTTGCCTTTATCCTGTCTGACACTTTCAATCATGCTCATACGAGCAAGTTCGGCGTAGTTCAGCCCTACCTGATTAAGCATTTCTTCTAAACGCTCTTGAGGTACTTGGGGCATGTGTTGACGCAAAAACTTTCTTGCTTCTTCACGGCTTGGCGGACGCAAGTTGCTATAGACAAGCTGGTCTGGACTACTTGAAAGCGCTACTAGATAAGGTATCTCTAAACGTGCTAGCAGAGGCTCAATCCACTTAGCCAGCTCTTTTTCGCTCCCGTCTGAGCTACGCAGTGGAACACCCACAATGTTGGCAGTCACTTCTGCTCTAAGCAGCAATAGCTCCCCTTTAGCATTCAGTGCTTTGATAAGTATACGACCAAATTCTCGTTGCAAAGCAGCCTGCAAAGCAAAAGGCTGTTTGGGTGATAGCTGACTCATTAGCTTGTCAGCTTCATGGGCAATATCTAAGTCTTGGCAAAGGTTAAACAGACTTGGCGCTAAATCTTTGGATAAATTGATGTACAGACTACTCGGCAAACGTTCACGCAATTGTTCAAGCAACAAGCGCTTGCCTGTAGAGGCAGTACCTACCACAATGATTTGTGGCTTCATACCCGCTTGATACTCACGAAGAAAACGAGCAAAAATCAAGCGTTTATCTCGTCCTAGACTGCGTTTGGCTTGTGCTACGTTGTAATCTTCAGGCGAGGTTGGCGCATCTAGACCAACTTCCTCATAGAGTTCACTGATAAGCTCAAAAAGTCGGCGCTTTTCCTCCAAAGACCCTAAATTTTTATAAAGAATATTGCGAACAGAACTGCTTCGCCCACCACGCTCAGCAATCACAGCTTGTAACCAGCGTAAGCTGCCTATGTTGCCACGTGTATCCCGCCCTGTTAAACGTTCACGGAGGGGAGAAAGCAGCTCGAGCCAGTGGTTAACAACTTCTGATTCTTTATTTACAACGCTTTTCGTCATTTTTAATTAGCTATCCTACTTTTAAGGGTGATACAACGTGCCTAAAATTAACAGTTTGTTTCTCACAAATAGCTTTGAACTATACCATCTAAATTGATGCAACAACTTTGTGTACATACAAAGTACACTATCCTTTAAATTTTACCTTCATTCATTTCCACAAGTTTAAGGTAGTGTTGAGCAAGTGCTAATAAAGCTACACGAACAGCGTTTCCGAAAGTTTCCTGTAATGATTTTTGGTTAGACTGGAGGTGAAAAGTTTTGGTGTTGTTAACACATTTTAGGGCGTTTGTTAACAATTATTTTAGAAATATCTAACTATCGAGAACTGAATCCATACTTGAACCATATTTGAATCCTAGCTGTATCTGGTGACTACATGTCTGACAATCAAGCAGTTGACAATAAAATCTATGAACATGAAACTTATGGGCATGAGCATGAAGCCTATAGGCATGAAACCTATAAGGATGAACCCTGTGGGCATGAAACCTGTGGGCATGAAACCTGTGTGCATGAAACCTGTGGATACGCTGGTCAACCTATAACATCTAAAGATTCAGATCTCTCTCTTATTGAAGATACGCCAATCATGGTAGTTCGTTGGACTTTTCCAAAAGACACCTACAAAATCGTGTTTAAAAGTGTATCGCAAAATATTTCTAACCTCGGATATAGCTCTGAGGAATTACTCTCCAATGCCATTGACTGGATAAGCCTAGTTCACCCAGAAGACATGGCTAGAGTTCAAGAAACAATTACCAAAGCTATTGATAGTAACGCAAATTCCTACATCAACCACTTTAGGTTCAAAACCAAAAATGGTGAGTATCGTTGGCTCGAAGAACACGCAAAAATCATTCAAGACCCTGAGGGTCGTGTACGTTATTTTCAAGGTGTCCTGATTGATATTACAGAGCGTAAAGAAGTAGAGCTCGAGCTCAGTCGGAAAAATGCCTATTCGCAACTTTTACATGAAACCTCAGTAGCCATTACAAATCGCTTTGACATAAAAGAATTAACAGAGTCATTTGCAAAACAACTAGCTAAATTATTTAACTGTGAAAATGTTGTTCTCCTAGTAGTGAATGAAAAAACAAAGACATTAGATGATTTTGCAAAAACAGGCAAGTATATCAATGACAAAAGAAAAAGTGTTGCTTTTGGTGAGGGTGCCGTCGGACAAGCATGGGCTAAAGCGCAAGCAATTTATGTAGAAGACTATCAAAATTACAACCAAGCACTGAAAAACCCCGTTTTCACAATGAAATCTTTTACTGCTGTGCCTTTACTTGTCTCAGGTAAAGTACTAGGTGTCATGGGGCTTGGCTTTGAAACTCAGAAAAAATTTGATGGATTTACTAAAGAGTACCTTGCTAAGTATGCACAGCTAGTAGCCATTGCTTTAGACAATGCACAGCTATACAAAAGTGCAGAACTAAAAATCAAAGAAAAAGAAAAAGTTCAGCAAGAATACAGAAATCTCTTTTTGGAAGCTCAGCAGGGTAGCCAAGAACTTTTACTACTTGATGAAATCCAAAACACAATTTCTGGTCAATTAGATTTGCAATCTCTATATCAATTAATTATTAAAAAGGTATCTGAGATTTTTGATTACTCCCATGCTAACTTTGGAGTTTTTGAAGGTGATTTCTTAACAGTAAAAGCAAGCTATGGCTATGTAGATGAAAGCTTTGCAGACAAACTCCCTACAAGCTATAAACCCGTCGAGTATGTCTTAAAACACCAACAAGCACTCTTGATTCCTTGTAAAGATAGTCCTTTAGACTTAACCGAAAACCAGAAAAAACTATTTAAGTCAGTCCTACTCATGCCGATTATTTTGAGTGATAAGGTCTACGGCATACTCACGGTAGCAAGTAACACAAAAACGCTTAGCTATAAAGATGTTGGGCTGCTAAAAAAAGTAAGGGAATTACTTGTTGTTGCCATTGAAAATGCTCAGCTACACGAACAGGTCAAGAAAGAGCTTATTCGCAACGAATCTTTATTTAAAATTAGCCGCTCAGTTCAAGAAAGTAATCAACTAGAAACACTAATGGACGATATTGCTGAACAGATTCGCCGAGCAGTAAGTGCTCGTTGGTCAGTCATCTACAAAATTGATCTTAGCAAAGCTTATATTGAACATGTAAGTACAACAAATCATAACAACGATAGCCTGCCACCTTTTAGCTTTGAGCAGCTTCAAAATGGTTCTACAGGCTTTGCTATTGAAAATAAGGAAGTAGTACTAGGTCAAAAAGATACAGACTATGGCAAAACAGCAGCCACCTTACAAAAAAGAAATAATATAGGCAGTTTTATTGTTGCTCCACTTATCTATAGATCTAAAGTCATTGGCATATTACAAGTGCTCAACAGTTTAGATGATGCCAACTTCTATCAAGAGGATGTTGCCTTACTGACAACGGTTGCAAATCAAGCAGGTGTTGCCTTGGCACAATATGACTTAAGACAAAAAATAGAACACCAAGCCTACCACGATGCACTTACAGATTTACCAAATAGATTACTCTTTGAAGATGCACTAACGACTACCTTAGCAGATGCCAAAGAAAACAATAAAATGTTTGCTGCTATGTTTTTAGACCTAGATGGTTTTAAACATGTCAACGATACACTTGGACATGATGTTGGCGATAAGCTTCTACAAATTGTTGCGAAGCGTCTCACATCTCGTACTAGACAAACAGATATTTTAGCTCGTATGGGTGGTGATGAGTTTGCTATTATCCTTAATAATTTACCGTCCAAAGATGAGGCAATTCGTATTGGTCAAAGCTATTTGAGCTTATTCCAAGATGTTTTCAAAATTGATAACCATACAGTACGTGTTGGTACAAGTATTGGTATAAGTTTTTATCCTAATGATGCATCTGATGCTGGAAGTTTGCTAAGACATGCAGATAGTGCCATGTACCAAGCAAAAGATTCAGGAAAAAATAGTGTGTGTAGCTTTACACCTGCTCTAGCAGAAAAAGCAAAAGAACGTGTGGAGCTTGAAGCAGAATTACGTAAGGCAGTGAAAGAGGGTGGGCTCGAGCTCTACTACCAGCCCCAACTGAGCTGTCTTACGAATGAATGCATCGGCGTAGAAGCCTTACTTCGTTGGAATCATCCTGAATTAGGTTTTATCTCACCTGCAAAGTTCATACCCATTGCTGAAGAAAGCAAACTTATTCTAGATATTGGTACTTGGGTACTGCACAAAGCTTGTAGGCAAAGTGTTGAATGGCAAAATATACTAGCGCAAACCAATAGTGATAAAGCTATTAAAATGGCCGTTAACATTTCTGCTATACAATTTGGAAGCACAGATTTTATTGAAACGATAGTCAGTGCGCTCAATGAAAGTTCTTTAGATCCAGAACTACTAGAAATAGAAGTTACCGAAAGTGTTGTTATGAAAGACGTCAGCATGATTATTGATCGTCTTGAGGCACTTAGGTCAATTGGTATAACTGTAGCGATTGATGATTTTGGAACAGGCTATTCTTCTTTACAGTATTTACAAAAGCTACCTTTGGATAAACTAAAGATTGATAGATCGTTTATCAATGAAATTACCGATGGCTCGAGCGCACCTATTGCCTCCAGCATCTTGGCACTCGCAAAAAGTCTCAACCTAAAAACCGTAGCTGAAGGTATCGAAACAGAAGACCAGCTTGAATTCCTGCGTATGCTTGGTTGCGATGAAGCACAAGGCTTCTACTTTGCTAAACCTATGCCTGCTTCAAAATTTTGGGAATGGTATACAAAAACCGAGAGCAGTCAACTTACAAAGCAAGTAGTGAGTATCTAGACTGTTATTATCTAGACTGTTATATAGCCTTCAGCAACCATCACACACTGCCCTGCTATCCAAACACCTGTAACTTCACCATTTTCTTTACTTGCCCTTGCTTGCAACACACTGGGTCTACCCATTTCTACACCTTGAATAATTTTCCAAGATAAATTCACACTACGTTGCTCACTATAGTGACTCAACATCCCCACCAAAGCACAATTTGCACTACCTGTCGCAGGGTCTTCAGGCACACCATCAAGCGGTGCAAACATTCGTGCACGTATGTCAAAATCATCTTTACTATCTTGAGTTTTGATATAGATATGAATATCAGGCGTAACATCTAAATCAACAAGTTTATCTAAGGCAGCTAGATTCACGCGTGCTTTTTCTAAAGCAATCCTGTCTTTTAGCTCAACTATTAAAAAAGGTAATCCGACAGATGCAACCTGAGGCATATGCGTTTCTGTGACGATATCTTCAGGACTAAGGTTAAGAACTTCAGCGATAAGTTCAGAATCAACTGTTTTACCGATTGATAGCTTTTCAGGTGCTTTTAGTTCAGACCATATAGCTTTAGCAGTTTCATTACGAATAGTAATCGGTACAAGTCCAGCTTTTTCTTCAAAAACGATTTCTGTAATTTCTAGCAAATCACCAAATTCACCAATAGTAGCTAAGGTAAAAGCAGTACCAACGTTTGGATGTCCAGCAAATGGCACTTCTATAGTGGGGGTGAAAATGCGAACTTTTCTCGTATTTCCTGAATCAGCAGGAAATACAAAAGTACTTTCAGAAAAATTAAATTCTGTTGCAATTTTTTGCATTTGCTCACTACTCA
>CALDTA010000266.1:0-5536 GCA_937924455.1 uncultured Deinococcales bacterium | reverse complement strand
CACGATGTTCAAGAGATTGGAATTCGTAAAGCGCTGCAAAGCGAAATTGAATCCAGCATCAAGAAATTGGGTTTTCAGGTGAATAGCCCACAGCTCGAGCTGCACGGTCTCTGCGCCAATTGCAGTAATTCTTAAAGGAGTTTTCCCAAATGCAAAAGCTACAACAAGCTTTAACTACACTCTTCTTATCGCTTCTCCTATTTTCTACCTCTACCTTTGCACAAGAAGGCGGATTTGTCGAAGCAGATGCACACGAACACGGCGCAGCTCTTATTACACTTGCCATCGAAGGTAATGACCTAACACTTGATTTCATCAGCCCATCATTTAACATCGTTGGCTTTGAATACGCTCCAAAAACAGACGAAGAAAAAGCTGCTGTGAACATAGCACTTCTTAACTTAAGCGATACTGCTCAGTTGATGAGCTTTAATAACAGAGCAAACTGTAGTCTTGTAAGTAATAACATCATGAATGAAATGTCCGAAAGCGAAGAACATGACGAGCGTCATGACGAGCATCATGACAAAGACCATAAAGATGAAGAACATCATGACGAAAAACACAGTGACGAACATGCCGACGAGCATCATGACGAAGAACATAGTGATGAACATACCGAAGAGCATCATGAAGGTGAAGAGCATCATAAAGGCGAAGAGCATGACGAGCACAGTGATGAGCAGCACGACGAACACGGTCACGAAGAAGGCGAAAGCAATGCTCATAGCGAATTCCATGCAAGCTATCAATTTAGCTGTAAAAACATTAACCGCCTCGCAGAAATCAACTTCTCAGGGCTATTTGAGCAGTACCCGAATGTTGAAGACTTAGACGTCCAGTACGTTACTGATGACATGCAAGGTGCTCTAGAACTCAACCCTTCACAAACGGTCCTAAAGTTCTAAAATAACTCAATGACTCACCTCGACAGCATGAATACTAGTAATCCAAATGCTAACAACACCATTGTTAATTTACGTGATGTGCGCTTCCGCTGGAAGCGCACATCTGACCTTGTGCTAGACATCGAAACTCTTGAAATATCGAAAGGCGAAAAGGTTTTTATCAAAGGTCCTAGTGGTAGTGGTAAAAGCACACTGCTAAACCTTATGGCAGGTGTACTTGTGTCAGAAGCGGGTCAGGTAAATGTTAATGGTTCAGCACTAGACAAACTTTCTGGTGCAAAACGGGATCACTTTCGGGCAAATAACATCGGTTTCATTTTTCAGATGTTCAACCTGATTCCTTACCTATCAGTTTTAGAGAATGTAACGCTACCTTTAGACTTTTCTGCCAATCGCAAAAAATCATTTCCTTCAGCTAAGGAAGTTAGAACAGATGCCATTCGACTACTTAGCAATCTTGGAATCAGCGAAGATATGCTAAAAAGACCTGTTACTGATTTAAGCATAGGTCAGCAACAACGTGTGGCAGCAGCAAGAGCTATGATTGGTGCACCTCCTCTACTGATTGCTGATGAACCTACTTCATCCCTTGATTACAATACTAGAGAAAGCTTTATCAAACTCTTGTTTAGTGAATGTGAACAAAGTGATATTACACTAGTCTTTGTAAGTCACGATGGAAGCTTAGAAAAACTTTTTGATAGAAGCATCGAACTTTCAAGTATCAATAAAGCATCTAGCAATGCAAACACCGAGGTTGCAGCATGAAGTTACTAGCCTTAACCCTTAAAAGTATGCGTAACCGTGCTGCCACTAGCATCCTAACTATTTTGGTGATTGCTATCAGCGTCGTGCTACTACTTGGTGTAGAAAAAGTTCGTACTGAAGCTAAAGCAAGTTTTGCCAATACCATCTCTGGTACAGACTTAGTGGTAGGTGCAAGAAGTGGATCAATCCAGCTCTTACTCTACAGTGTTTTTCGCATAGGTAATGCTACCAACAACATTACTTGGGAAAGTTACGAAGAAATCATTACTCACCCAAATGTCGATTGGTCAGTACCGATTTCTCTAGGTGACTCACACGAAGGCTTTCGAGTTGTAGGAACTACACCAAACTACTTTGAACACTACAAATATGGCAAAAAGCGACCGCTTAGCTTTGCTGAAGGTAAATCATTCGATGGTGTTTTTGAAACAGTCTTGGGTGCAGATGTTGCCCGCACGCTTGGCTACACCTTAGGTGATGAAATTATCCTCAACCACGGTACAGGTCGAGTGAGTCTAATGAACCACGACAATACACCTTTTATAGTTACAGGTATTTTGAACAAAACAGGTACACCTGTTGACCGTTCTGTACATACATCGCTTGAAGGCATTGAGGCGATTCACATTGGGTGGGAAAGTGGTGTACCTATTCCTAGTCAAGAAGTTAGTGCAGAAGAAGCACTTCAGCGTGAATTACAGCCTTCGGTTATTACGGCATTTTTAGTAGGCGTAAAATCTAAGTCAGGTATCTTTAACTTGCAACGTGGTATCAATGAATACAAGCGTGAGCCATTACTTGCAGTGCTTCCTGGTGTCGCCCTACAAGAACTCTGGAGTTTGATGAGTGCTGCTGAACGAGCCTTACTAATTGTGTCTAGCTTCGTAGTCATCAGTGGTCTAATCGGAATGCTTAGCTCAATTCTATCTAGCCTAAGTGAACGTAGACGTGAAATGGCAATATTGCGCTCAATGGGTGCTAAGCCAAGACAAATATTTGCCTTGCTTACTTGGGAATCTGTGCTCTATACAGTCATTGGTTGTTTGCTAGGACTTTGTATCTTGTACGGAATTCTTTTTGCACTCAGACCTTGGGTTGAAGAGCGCTACGGACTCTTTCTAACCATCACTGCACCCACAACTTATGATTTAAGGCTTCTTGGTGCTGTCTTGGCGGCTGGTTTGGTTATGGGTCTGCTACCTGCGTTTAGGGCTTATAGAAATTCACTGGCTGATGGTATGACAATTAGGGTTTAAGTAGGGTAGGCTATCTGCCCACCATCTTAAATGCGGTGGGCAAATGGCCCACCCTACCAAGCAGCTACAGCATTGCCTACTCTATATACCCACTCATATAAGAAGTCATGAAAAAACGGTAGGGCTATGCCTAAAGCCCGCCATATCAGACTAAGCGTTGCTACCACAACTACAAATGCAAGCCACCAACCACCAGCAAAGACACCTATTTGAATATCAAAAGCCATCGGTTTGTGTTTGTAGTCTTCTGGATGATACTGAAATTTCTCAGCTAACCAATCATGCGCTGGTGGAATGTTAAAAAATAAAGCAACCACTGCCAAAGAAAAATGTAGCAGTGTGGGGATAAGTGTGGAATACAACATAAGCAGCACAAATAACCCCGACCCAAAGGGGTCATGTCGAGCTTGGTCAACAAGATTTTGCCACGGTATTAGCTCTGCACCAAAGATGTTATTCACTATTTGAACACTAGCAACTAAAGCTAGGGCTAACAACACTAGAAAAATACAGGCTATCAGCAAATCAACAATAAGCAGTCCAAAAACTGATAAAACTGGACGACCTTTTACCAGATGACGACTAAGCTTACGGCTGATACCCGCAGACAAAAAATCAAAAGACGCATTGACAATAGGTAGAAGCGTTAAAAAGAACAGATAAATTATTGTTGTTGTAGACAATCCATTTTGCCCTAAAACTATATCTACGAAAACAAGAACTCCAGCGACAGCGAAAGCGAAAGCGACAGCGAAAGCGAAAGCGAAAGCGAAAGCGAAAGCGAAAGCGCCAGCGACAGCGAAAGCGCCAGCGACAGCGAAAGCGACAGCTAGCCACATAGGAAAACCTTGGTAGGTCAGAAACCAAAATACTAAACAAAACACTAATGCAATTAAAAGATAACGTGTACGTCTTTTTAATGCGTCAAACCAAGTTTGTATTGCTCTTTGTTTCGACATCATAAAAAACATAAATATGGCATATAGAATTAAAGCAATTACAGCAAATAGTCTATTTTGCCAAGCCATAGCTGGCAGTATCACTTCATCTGCTAACTCATAGACTTGATTACTTAACAGCCAAGCAAAAATATTTAAAATAATTGGGTAGAAAAAAGCAAGCGTTAGACTAAAGCCAAAACTTCGCAACGAAAAAGGTCGTCCAATCGTTCTATCTAGCCAGTTCAATGCTTGCTCTAGTGGTTTCCTATACAGTGCATGACCAACACCCGTTTTAAGTGCTACAGCAAATTCTTTGCGCTGTTCTGTATTGTTTAGATACCGATAGCACAAAGCAACCATAGCCGTAAGTAGGGGCAGTAGTACAGCAGCTATCCAAGCCATTAATTTGAACATGTTATAAATTCTGATTCCTGAACTTTACTTATTTAATAATCTACTATACACTATAACGATTCCTCTAAATTTGTGATGATTCACCAAAAATTCAAATGTTTTTTCGTAGATACCATGTTAAAAGTCAAGCTTTAGAGATAAAATTCGGGTCAAAAAGGGAATCAGATTTAATAAGACCAAAAGCTTGATGAAGTAGTTTACGCATAGCAGCACAGATAATAGAAAGTTGGGCATGACCTTTAGTTTGAAGTCTTTGAGCTAAGGAAGTAATAAAAGGGTTATGACGAATGGCACAAATAGCTGGGAAGTAGAGAGCTTTTCTAATTCGTGAAGAACCTATTTTGGAAATGGAAGATTTACCTTTAAAAATACCTGAGGTATTATGTTCAGGATTTAAGCCAGCAAAAGCGACGATCTGATTGACCGTTTGAAAGAGGTCAAAATCTATTTCAGCGAGTAAGAAGTAAGCAGTAGTTACAGCAATGCCTGGGATGCTTTGTAGAAGTTGAGAACGGCGTTTCAAAACATCATTGTCAAGAACAATAGCATCTAAAGCTACTCTTACAACATCAAGTTGTTCAGTAAGTGAGGCAATTGTAGATTCAATAGAGGTGCGTACAGATTTACAAACTTCACTACTCAATCGATTTTTCTCCTGAGCAATCAAATCCCTGAGTCTTTCCCATTGTCTGTACAGTGCTTTGAACTCTTCTTGAGCAGGGTCAGGTACAGACCATAAGCGAGGTTTTTTCTCTTTACAAAAGCGAGCAATCAAAGCAGCATCTAACTTATCTGTTTTGTTACGACTAAGCTCACTGCGTGCAAATGATTTAATTTGTAAAGGATTAACAATACTGACCTTGATGTCTTTGCTACATAAATACTTTGCTAAGGGGAAACTGTAATTACCAGTTGCTTCCATGCATACATGAAAGTCATCTGTCGCACCAAAACGTGTCAACCATTTTAGTAAAGCTTTAAAACCAGACAGCTTGTTATCAAAGGCTTTATGCTTATACTTTTCTTCAATCAAAACAGCACTATCAAATTTAGCTTTAGCAATGTCAATACCTACATAGATCATTTCATACTCCTATTCTCTGAGTACTTAATTTGACCTTTCTAACCAACCTTGTGAATACAGGTTCAACTTCTTATACTAACAAGTGACCTAAGATACCATTCAATATTAAAAGGTCAAAGCAGAGGAAGCTGATCTACACAACAGACTCTGACGGTCTAAGGATGG
>CALDTA010000265.1:0-4823 GCA_937924455.1 uncultured Deinococcales bacterium | reverse complement strand
ATTTCAGATAGCTAACAGCTTATCTTTTTACTAAACTTGGATACTTTTGTGGAAATTAGAAACTTTTCAATCATCGCACACGTCGATCACGGCAAATCAACCCTTGCCGATAGACTGCTAGAACTAACCCAAAGCGTTTCTGAGCGTGATAACCGCGATCAGCGCATGGATCAACTAGACCTTGAACAAGAACGTGGCATCACCATCAAGGCTAGTGCCGTACGCCTGTACTACACCGCCAAAAACGGTAAAGACTACATGTTCAACCTGATTGATACCCCAGGACACGTGGACTTTAACTACGAAGTTTCTCGCTCGCTCCGTGCTTGCGAAGGCGCACTGCTGATTGTAGATGCATCACAAGGGGTTGAAGCACAAACTATCCAAAATGCTTACTTAGCACTAGACAACGACCTCGAAGTGCTACCAATCATGAACAAAATCGATCTGCCAAATGCAGATGTCGAAAGAGCAAAAGAAGAACTTGAAGATGTCATTGGCATCCCTGCCGATGACTCTGTACCTGTCAGTGCAAAAACAGGCGAAAACGTTGCTGAGGTGCTTGAGGGCATCGTTAATCATTTGCCACCACCAAGTGGCGACACAAAAGCTCCCCTCCGCTGCCTTATCTTCGATGCTATTTATGATATTTATCAAGGCGTTATCCCATACATTCGAGTGTTTGAAGGTACTGTCAAAAAGGGTGATGTCATCCAGATTGTTAGTACAGGGCAAACCTTTGAAGTGGATAAGGTCGGTTACTTTGCACCACAACTTACTGTTGCAGATACCTTAAGTGCTGGTGAAGTAGGTTGGCTAACTGCTTCGATTAAAACAATTGAAGATACCCAAGTAGGCGATACGATTACCTTGGAAAATAATCCTACACCAGATACCATTCCTGGCTTTAAACCAACACGTCCTGTAGTTTTTTCTGGTCTGTACCCAACAGATAGCGAAGATTATCCAAAACTGCGTGAAGCACTTGAAAAGCTTAGTTTGAATGATGCTGCTTTTACCTTTGAGCCAGAAACCTCTTCTGCGCTTGGCTTCGGTTTCCGCTGTGGATTCTTGGGGCTTCTCCATGCCGATGTTGTACAAGCAAGACTAGAACGTGAATTCGACCAAACGCTCATCGCTACAGCGCCAGCAGTTATCTACGAAGTATTCACAACCGACGGTACAAGCTTCATGATGCAAAACCCAGCCGAGCTGCCTGACCCAACTTTGATTGAAAAAATTATGGAACCCTTTGTAGACCTAACTGTCTATGTTCCAGAAGAATACGTTGGCTCAGTCATGGGTATGCTCCAAGACCGCCGTGGCGTCATGAAGAACATGGTCTACCACGGACACCGTGTCGAGGTGAAATACGAAGTACCCTTCGGCGAAATCTTGTATGACTTCCACGACAAGCTTAAGTCCGTCAGTCGTGGCTATGCCAGCATGGACTACGAACCCCTAGAGTACCGTCAAGGTCATCTAGTAAAAATCGACATCCTAGTAAACAACGAAAAAGTGGATGCGCTAGCAATCATCGCTCACCGAGATAAAGCTTACGACCTTGGTAGACGCATTGTAGATAAAATGGCTGAGGTAATTCCTCGTCAGATGTTTGTTGTGCCGATTCAAGCAGTTATTGGTGGCAAGATTCTGGCAAGGGCTACCGTCCGTGCCTTCCGTAAAGATGTTCTTTCTAAATGCTACGGTGGCGATATTTCTCGTAAGAAGAAACTTCTTGAAAAGCAGAAAAAAGGTAAGGCACGAATGAAGCAGCTTGGTACAGTTGAAGTACCACAAGAAGCGTTCTTGGCTGTGTTGTCTACTGAGAGTTAAGTCATCCCCCACCAACTCTAGAGAATTATCTTCCCCCTTTTTCAAAGGGGGACCGAGGGGGATTCCCTCACTCCAGCACCATCTCCACATATTCCGCCAAAGTCTCATAGTGCAGATACCCAGGCAGTAAAACCCCGTGTACCCTTCCCTCTTGCACCTCAAAGCCAAATACATAAACAGGTGTACCTATCACCCCAATTGCCTCAGCCTCCATCATCTCTAAACTAAGGCTATCAAGGTACTGTTTTGATGCTACACACTCACGAATGCTTGTAACCTTCTGAGTAGCTAATCTCCGAGACACATCAGCGTTATCTATAAACTCAATCGTCATAATCTCAAAAAGTCGCTTGATGCCGTGTCTTCCTAAACTGCGGTAAAACTTTTCGAGAATATCAAAGTATCGCTCTACACCTGCATGTTCATGCACACAGCGCAGTGCAAGTGCAGCATCTTGCGATTCTTGTCCGCCAATGCTCACATAGTCTTTGTAGACATAATCAACCTGACCAGTCTCAACAAAACTATCGAGAATATGACCCAAGGTGTTTTTATGGAAGCGAGTACAGTAACCACAATTAACGTCACTAAATTCAACAAGAACGGCACGCTTCTCAGAGCTTTGAAAACTCAAGCGTGGGTTATTAGCTATAGAAACGCTAACTATTTCATTTTCAGGAATATTAAAAAGCTGAGCTATACTGTCATCTTGTGCAACTACACAACTACATAAAAAGACTAAGCTAACAACAACTATAGTTTTAAAAGAATCCATAACCTCATGAGTATAACAAAATCTCAATCTTGATACTTACTCAATCTTGATACTTACTCAAACTTGATATTTACTCAAACTTGATACTTACTCAATCATTGGCATGTCTTCAAAACTCGCAGGTATCTCTGAGTAATCGTGGAATGTGCTTTTGTCTGCTATTGCATCACTAACTGTTTTAGATTCATTTTTCTGCCCAATAAGATTCTCGTACACACCATCTAAATCTTTTAAAATTTCTATCGTACTCTTGTAACGCTCATTCGGATCTTTACACAATGTTTTATCCAAAATACGTTTAATACCAGGTTTCACCATCGGTATGTAGTCTTCAATTTGTGGTAACGGCTCGTGAACAATTGCATTGATACTTGCCATCATATTCCCTTTATCAGGAAAGGGTTGCGCCCCACTTAGCATTTCAAAAATAATTGCACCAAGCGACCATATATCTGCTCTTGCATCAACATCCAGACTCAAAATTTGCTCAGGTGCCATATAGCTAATTGTGCCAAGCATTGACCCTGGTTGGGTTAGTTTTTGGTTATGTGCACTTCTCTGCAACAGAGCAACACCAAAATCAAGTAATTTAACCGTTCCCTGTTTAGTAATAAAGATGTTCGCTGGTTTTACGTCTCTGTGGACAATGCCCTGATCGTGTGCATTAGCAAGACCTCTAGCAATTTGACGAATATAGTTGATGCTTTGCTCAAACTTTATAGGTCCTTTACGCAAGCGCTCTTCTAGATTTTCACCATCTAGAAAAGGCATGACCATAAAAGGATAGCCTTCTTGTGTTTCACCAATGGTGTAAACATTACATATATTGCCATGGTTTAGCGTCGCAGCCGTTTCAGCTTCTCGCATAAAGCGTTCTTTCATCTCTTGATTCTCAGTCAAATCAGTAAAGAACTTCAGACCAACATAGCGGTTTAGTGCTGTGTCCATTGCCTTATAAACAATCGACATGCCACCTTTGCCAATTTCCACTAAGTCGGTATATTGTCCAATGGTCTCACCTGCTAAGGCTTTAACTTGACGCACTTGTTTCGGTACTGCACTAGACTTATTCGCACTCACAGTTTGGCTACTAAAGTTACTTCGACGAAGTAGCGCTTTAATACGTGCCATTAGTTCATCAGGACTAAAAGGCTTATTGAGGTAGTCATCAGCATACTCTAAACCTTTAACACGACTTTGCACATCACTGCGACCCGTAAGCATTAGTATCGGCAAAGTTTCAATCGCCTCAGTATCTCGAATACGCTGTGCGACTTCAAAGCCGCTAATGTACGGCAAATCAACATCCAAAACCAGAATTTCTGGTGGATTGTCAGTAACACCCTGAAGACCAAGTTGACCGTCAGGATAATGTGTAATGTCGTGCCCTTGAGCTTTTAATTTAAGCTCAATAAGCTTTGCCATAGCTGGACTGTCTTCTACTAATGCAATATTTGCCATGCAAACTACCTTTATGCCCCAAAAAAGGCGGTTGACTAAAATACTATGTAGCTTAAGTTCTTTAACATTCTAAAATTTCGTGAATACTCCAAAAGCTCTAAATACTAAACCTCTAATGAATACTTACTTAATTGAATATCGATTTACATATGCCACAGAGCACTAAACCTAAGAACATTCTAAACAACGAATGTAATGTAATTGTTTCTTAACATCTATTTTGTATGTCTACTTATTTATATTTCTACTGCGTGTAAGCTACTCACCTAAGCTAATAAGTTAAAATCAGCCAAGAAAGCTACCACCAAACAATGGTAGAGCAAAAGTCGTAGGTGTAGGAAAGAACCTTCTTAACAGCTTTTTCATGCCTAAGTATTGCCTAGATTATTGGTTTTGTATTACTTCTTCGTAATACCGAGTCCGACAATATCGTTAATTAAAAGCTCTTCCACGATTAACTGACCTAAGTCAGTTAATCGGCGAGCGGAGGCGAGTAAGAATAAACCCATACAGTAGGGTCAGTATTTCGAGAAAACGCTATGAATTAATGAATTAAGCGGAATGGGTATAACGCACGAATACTAAGTACGTGTGCAAAATTAAGTTATATTAATCCCCTACAGGACGTCATATCTCCAGTGTTTTAGCTATCAGAATCGTTAAACTTATTTGTGCCTTGGTACTTATGGTACTTATACTAAACTGAAAAAAGAAAGTCATAATTCATCAACAGAAAAAGTTGTCATTAGAA
>CALDTA010000264.1:0-8096 GCA_937924455.1 uncultured Deinococcales bacterium | reverse complement strand
AACAATTTAACTACATCGACACCCTCAAGTGAACTCTATAACTCGTAAAAACAGTGCCTTATCTACGGTTCATATACGTCACATTGATGCTCAACTTGCAAAGATACTTTTCCCTAATAGTCTCATCCCTTGAAAAAAAGTGGCACAGAAGTTGAACAGAATTACGGCATTATTTGATATTCCCTATTCTGTGGCTTAGTTTTGCAACTTTTCCAACCACTCTTGCGGACAACGAATAACCTGACCCTCTCGATTAATCGGTATATGCACGGTTTGCCCTGTAACCAAGACCGCATTATCCTCTTTGCGAACAAGTTTATACATAAATATAAACCTGCGACTTTTCGCTTCGATAAGATCTGTATATAAATCAAGCTCGTCATCAAAATCCGCAGGAACTTTGTAATTCACTTCCAGCTTACTAACAGGCAACGAAACACCACCATCATCTAGCTCTCGGTAGCTCAAGCCTTTTAAGCGTAACCATTCAACACGTCCCATTTCCAGCCAAAGAACATAACTGCTGTGGTGAGCAATACCCATTTTGTCCGTTTCCGAATAACGGACTCTAAAAGTAATCACAGGCTTTGAAGTATCACTATCTATATCACTCACTTTATCCCTCATAGTTGCACCTCATATTTGCACTTCATAGTCACCCTTTATAGTCGATTGTTTTCTTTAACTCTGCCAAAATTTTATGGTCTAACGTTGATAGTGCAATAGCATCTATACTCTCTAAAGCTACTAAGCTACCTTCACCTGTTGGCTTAGATGTAAGCCTAACAGGTGTAACCGTAATTTTAAAATGCGTATAGGCATGTTTAACTTGGAGCAACACCTCTCCTATCGGCTCTTCTTCAGATAAAGGAAAGCCCCAAAGCCCCGCTAACATCCCTGAATCATCACGCTGGTGTAACCATACTTGATTTTCCGATATGTAAATACTCGCAAATCTCGTCTTGTGTGGCACTTGTTTCTTTACTTTAGGTGTAGGAAATTCAGCAACCTTATCTTTTTTAAAAGCCAAACAATGTTTTTTTAAAGGGCAGTTTACACAATCAGCATTTTTTGCTGTACAAATCGTTGCGCCTAATTCCATCAATGCCTCATTAAAAGCACCTGCTTTACCTTTAGGTAGCTGTGGTTCTAAATATGCTTTAACTTCTTTTTCTGATACATCACCTGATAGGCAAAACAAACGACTTGCTACACGTTTCACATTGCCATCAACTGCTAGTACATCTTCCCCAAACGCCAATGATGCAATCGCAGCAGAAGTATAACTTCCAATACCAGAAAGCTTCATCAGCTCTGCTGATGTTGCAGGAATCTTTCCACCATAGTCCTGCATAACCACTTGGGCAGCTTTATGGAAATTGCGTGCACGACGATAATAGCCTAGCCCCTCCCAATGTTTTAAAACATCATCTAGCTCAGCATCTGCAAAAGTTTTAAGATTAGGAAAGCTTTGCAGCCATTTTTCAAAGTACGGGATAACTGTTTTAACCTGCGTTTGCTGTAACATAATCTCAGAAACCCACACACGGTATGGGTCACGAAGAAAAGCTTGGCGCTTACTAACATTCGACCCGCTCAATTTGCGCCACGGCAAATCTCGTTTATTTTTTTCAAACCACTTGAGCAACTCTGCGGCAATCACAACAGCCATTCTACCTTAATCATTAGCTTTAAAATTAGCTTTAAGATTAGCTTTAAACCCAGTACGCTATACTTAGCGTCAAGGTTCAGAAATATCTCACTTTCTTGATATTAAGTTCTGCCTATTCATACCTAAACATAATGGGCTAGAATAAGCGCTAATGACTAATTTTGTATTTGTTTATGGCACGCTGAAACCTGGCGAGTTTTACGAGCATGTGGCTCAAAAAGCTGGTAGCTTTAAAGCTGAAAAGGCTTTCGTGGAAGGTTACCGTATTTATCATCTTAAGAAAGAAAAGTACCCTGCGGTAGTAGCGGCACCACTTACGACAGATGACGCTCTTGAAGAAGAACTGGTGTTTGGCTATGTTTTGGAATATGACGATATTGATGCAGCACTCGTAGTACTAGATGAACTAGAGGGCATCAACCTAAGTCCACCTGAGTACCACCGCTCTCAAATAAAAGTTACAAGGCTACTGGATGATGAAGAACTTGAAGCTTGGATATACACCTTTGCAAGAGAAGACTACCTGACAGAAGAACATGCTCAACATATTCCCTATGGGAATTGGACAGGGATTGATAAAGATAATCCAAATATAGATAGACCTCTGTAAAGACTCGCGGGCGGGCTCGAGCCCTCTCAAACAATTCGTAATACCAATTCCACTTAATTCATTCACCAATGCATAAGCTGTTCTGATTTAAGAATCTAATACTAAACTGAAAAAAGAAAGTCATAATTCATCAACAGAAAAAGTTGTCATTAGAACCGAAGGACAGCTCGACTATTAAGTTTCGTTATATTTTTGATTATGACATTTATGATTCACTTCGGTATAACTATGAAACGGACTGTGGTTGAGCACCTGAGGCTTCTAGCTGGTTACTTAAAGCTCTTCCACGATTCACTGCTGTTGCAGTGAATCGTGGAACTGTTATAATTAACGATATTGCCTGACTCGGTATAAAAACGGTATAAAAACGGTATAAAAACCAAAAAATAAGGACTCTGGATTTATTCCAAAGCCCTCTAAAATTCCCAAAATCTAAAGCTATTTCAAATTCATGACCATCTGCATAACAGGTGCGTAGGTTTCAAAGCTTTCACTTGCAGAGCCATCAGGTTTAAACTTATGTACAATATGGCTACCTCGTCGCACAACAAACATATTCTCTTTGTCATCTACACCAATATCTAACAGTGCGTCAGTGTGACCACCTTCAATATTAGCAACCGAGAAGGACTGTGCTACACGACCATCAGGGCTAATTTTACGAACCTTACCACTGTGGGCATCACTTATATAAAGGTTGTTAAAGTGGTCGACAGCCATGCCATCAATTTGACGCATACCTTCGTTTTCACTACTGATTTTAAAGCCCCAACGTGTCTGATAGTTACCATCACCATCAAATCGTTGTACTTGCTTGTTACCATAATCCAGTACATAAACCGAACCATCACTACCCACAGTAATCAAGCGTGGATTGTTAAACAAGCCCCTGCCATTGCCAGAACCACCAAAACTACTGATGTACTTTCCTTGGCGATCAAACTTTTGTACAAGCTGTGTTTCATTATCTAACACATACAAACAGTTTTCACCTAAAGCAACAGAAATAGGGTGCAAGAATTCGCCAGGTTTCATGCCATAACCACCAAAGGTGCTTATGATCTGACCATTGCTACCGATATATTTGACCATCTCACCATCATCTTCAGAAAAAATGGTGACGTAAAAGTTGCCTTCTTCATCTGCTGCAATTGATTGCGGTACAGAGAAAAATTGATTTTCGCCCATACCAATCTCGCCAACATTATTATGCAGGTTACCCTCAGTATCTAATATACGGATGACACCCTGACGAGCATTCACAGCCATAACAAGTGAACTCGGTAAATCAGCACCTGCAACTTGACCCTCATTTTCAAAAGGATAGCGCTCTAAAATTGCCATAGCTTGGTCAAGCGTTGGACGTTCATCTGGGTCTTTTTGAATCATCCACATCACTAGGTCATTGAGTGATTTTGGCACTTCTAAATTAAGTTGACGCGGTGGTGGTGGCGTTTGGAAAATTTGTTGATGCACAATATTTTCGTAATTGCCCTTAAAAGCAGTCTGCCCTGTAAACATTTCGTAGCAAACAAGTCCAAGGCTATAGATATCACTACGTGAATCAATCTTTAAGCCCCTTGCCTGTTCAGGTGACATATAAACAGGTGTACCTAGACGTGCACCTGCCATCGTCAATTTGGCAAGCATCTTACCACCTGCAATACCAAAATCCATCAGCTTAACGGCGTCTGGAGCAACGACAGGCGTCTCGCCCTTACGAATACCTCCATTGGCAACCATGATGTTTGCTGGCTTAATGTCTCGGTGAATAATTCCTGCTTCATGAATATGTTTCAGTGCTTCAACAACAGATTTAATAACACCAACACTCACTTCGAAATCAAGCTCGTCTTTGTTAACAAACTCTTCAAGGCTACGACCATCAAGGAATTCCATAGCCATAAAGTGCTTGATTCCTTGTGAACCGTGCTCAAAGGTCTTAACAATATTTTTGTGATTTAGACGAAGTGCAACCTCAGCTTCACGGTGAAAACGACGGATGAACTTTGCATCAGCAACATACTGTTCCATTGGTATTTTCAAAGCAACAATCGCACCATCACTATGACGCTTGGCTTTAAAAACACTTGCCATACCACCAGAACCAACTTTTTCCAGTACGTTGTAACCAGGAATCTCAACTTCATCCCCAGAACCATCGCCACTTCTTTTGACTGCTGTAACCTTATCAGCTTGTGTCTGAAATCTGCCTGTTAAAAAATTGTTTCTGGTATTTTTCTTAGTATTTCGCTTAGCACTGTTGGCATCTTGTAGCTGAGCAGCAGTATTTGCCTTTTGCTTACTTTTCTCACTACGAGATTTAGGCACTTTTGCATTTGCTCGCCCTTTGCCCGAACTACCTCCTGCTCGACCACCTTGACCACCTTGACCACCTTGAAAAAGAGCAGGTGCTAGCGCTAAAGACCCAGTTGGAACGATTGCAAGACCAAGAATACACAGTAGCAGAGGTGCAATGGCGCGCTCGAGCCCACCCATACGAAGTAGCCCAAGGCTAAGTCCAACAGCAACAAGTGCAAGTATCGCACTTAACCATGTTGGTAAAAATCTAAAAATTATAGCTAAAGCTGCTGCAAAAAGAATGAGTACGAGCAACCACTCCACGTATTGACCTCCACGGTATCAACCTATCAACCTTCACGGTATTGACCTTCACGATATTGATCTTCACGGTATTGATCTTCACAGAATTCATCAGGTTAAATCACCAGATTACATCGTTAAATCAGTTCGGTTAAATCAGACAAACAATTTGCCCAATTTTACTAGTTAAAGACAGTTTGCAATTCAAACATTAAAAGTGTGGGTGAAAACACTCTCATATCGTTAACTAGTAATTAATTCTGTATGCGTTCACCCTTATTTGCCGTTGCTTCCTTTATCTCACCATGACGTGCTTCGTAACGGCGAATATTATCTTCTAAGCTTCGGAGTAATGCTTTTGCATGTTGTGGGCTTGTGATAACACGACTACCAACAAAAGGAGCTTGTCCAGGATAAGCAAATGCAAAATCCATTACAAATTCGTCTTTGGTATGTACTAGTAATGCCATGTTTGAATAAAACCCACGCGCAACGTCTTTACTAACTTCTAATTTCACTTCTTTTAAACTCATTTATGTAGCCACCATTTCAGAAATTTGTGGAAGCAGTTTAGCCAATTTAAGACGTGCTCGCCCCAAATTATTACCAGAATCAAGTACTACAACTGCAACAGGTGAGCTTTGATAGTTGTTCGGTCCTGCCTGTAAAGGACTAAGTAAAACAGGACCTTGCTCATACTCCAAAACAGTTTGTTGCAATTCGCCTTCTTCTAACATACCGACCAGTGTACGGCTACTTTGTATACCTTCTAAAACAAGCGCACTTATAGTTGAAAACTCGTGCCCTACACCCGAAACACTATCGACGACACCACCATCATTATCGACAATCGCTACACTATTTACACCTTTAATTTGCATAACTTCGTTGAGAACCTGATCTAGTGTCATTATCTTAGTAACTTCTTTCTTTCCACAAAACCATCATAGCAAGTATCTAGCTGTGATATAGCTTCTGGCTATAACTCCTGACTATAGCTACTGCCTATAGCTGATGGAGAATATCTGACTTGATTTGTCGTAAATGCTGACGCACTGGTGTGAAATCACCACACAACTTCATAAGTACAAAACAAAACAAATCTTTATCTAAAAGTTGGGCATAGCATGTTAATTTATCTGTACTAAAAACCAATTCAATGACCTGCCCTTTTGACAAACGTGGTAAGCCACGTTTGTAAGCTTTAGACGTAGCAACTAACAAAGCAGATTGTTCAGCAACCATAGGGCTTAAATCATAAGCAGACTCAGGATACTGTTCAATAATCAGACCATCTCGTGTGCCAATAGCAACAGCCAGTGCACCATCTACACTCTTGATAACACCTGCTAAAGTCGTATGTACATCTGATAAAACTTCGGTCATAATTTATACTTCTAATACTGTGTAGCAAAAGTAACGTTTCAATTAATTAACTTTCAAATTAATGTCAATGACTCAACTGTCAATTACGCAACTATGCCATCTCCATAAAGTTTACTCTCAGTCTCTTACTAATCTCTGAGCATCAATCACTACACTTAGCTTTTCAAGTTATACCGAAGTGAATCATAAATGTCATAATCCCAGTCAATACACAAGGTTTTCAAGCCTTTATCCTTCGGTTATTTCGCAATCTTTGCGACTATATCTTTATGACATTCATCTTTCAGTTTAGTATTAGATTTAATTTATATGCGCCAGTACACACAAAATCGGAAACCTTCAAAATCTATACCCATAACAAGCATAATTTTTAGGATAAACTTAAGCCATGAGTCAACTACACATCCGAGCAGAAAAAGACGATGTAGCACCATTAGTATTGCTACCAGGTGATCCTGATAGAGCAACCTTTATTGCGGAAAACTTTTTTGAAAATCCAGTCTGTTACAACAGCTATCGGCAGCTACTGGGCTACACAGGCTACTACAAAGGTAAACGTGTCAGCGTACAAACAACAGGCATGGGCTGTCCAAGCGCTGCCATTGTTATTGAAGAACTCATTCGGCTAGGAGCAAAGCAGCTGATTCGTGTAGGTACTTCTGGCATCATCAGTAGAGATGTCAAACCTACCGAACTAATCGTTGCCATGTCATCTGTTCCAAAAGATGGCACGACCAGCATGTACCTGAATGGTGAAAGCTACGCACCAACCTCATCTTTTGAGATAACTAAAGCCTTAGCCAAAGCTGCGGAAGCATACACAAAAAATAAAGATGCTAACTATCATGTCGGTTTAATTCAAACTGAAGATGCCTTTTATGCAACTACACCTGAAGACGTTAAACGACTTGAAGAACAAGGTATTTTGGCAGTTGAGATGGAAGCAGCCGTACTCTTTTTACTTGGAAAACTAAGAAAGGTAGATACTGGCTGTATGCTTGTAGCATCTAATTATATTGGTGATGCTGAGTTTGTGTCACCTGAAGCTTTGAAAAAAGCGGTCAAAGATATGGTTCAAATCACATTAGAAGCGGGTCTAATACTAAACTGAAAGAAGAAAGTCATAATCAATCAGCAGAAAAAGTTGCCTTTAGAACCGAAGGGCACACAAATTACGAAACTTTGCTATGTTTGTGACTATGACATCCATGATTCACTTCGGTATAATACTAAACTGAAAGAAGAAAGTCATAATCCATTAGCAGAAAAAGTTGCCTTTAGAACCGAAGGGCACACAAGTTACAACGCTTCGATATGTTTGTGACTATGACATCCATGATTCACTTCGGTATAACTCTCTAAAAATCTAGAAAACACAAATAGAAAAAGCGTCCTCAAAATAGATACGAAGACGCCTTTTAATTGCTAAAACTCGGAATACTTAGAAAGCTACAAGAACATCACTTTGTTGATTAGTATTGATAACAAAACTATCGTCATAGGTTAAAAAACCTGCAGCAGGCGCTTCAATGCGAATTCTGTATGAACCTACAGGCAAGTTTAGGTTTAACCTACCCGTTGTGTCCGTACTACCGTAATCCTGATTATTGATAAGCACACTTGCACCTACAAGATTTGTCTGCACATGTAGCGTACCGAACTGATTTGTACTTGGTGGCATAACTGGTGGATTAACAGGAGGTAAGCCTGTTGTTCCTACATTAAATGGCATAACATTCACTGCCCAAGCTTGGGTAATTTGTGGAAAAGTCATACTCAGAACAGTTTGCCCAAGTGCATTTGTGCTCGAGCTAACCCTCTGAC
>CALDTA010000263.1:0-3823 GCA_937924455.1 uncultured Deinococcales bacterium | reverse complement strand
GATGCACCTGCTTTAGCGCAAGCGGATGTTGGTTTAGCCATTGGCACAGGTACAGATGTAGCGATTGAAGCTGCGGATGTTGTGCTTATGTCGGGTAATTTGCAAGCTGTGCTGAATGCGCTTGATATTTCTAAAGCTACGCTGCGGAACATCAAACAGAATTTGTTTTGGGCATTTATTTACAACATCCTACTTATACCAGTGGCAGCGGGCATTCTTTATCCATCTTTTGGCATATTGTTATCGCCGATTCTTGCAGCTATGGCTATGGGCTTGTCTGATATTTTTGTGGTGGGCAATGCGCTTAGGTTGAAGTCGTTTAGACCGAGGTTTAAAGATTCAGAGAGTGTTGTTTTGGAGCAGCAGCCTCAGTTAAAACTTGCCTAATTCGTAGCTCGTAATCCTTTGCTGATTTAATTATAGACCTGTTGGCTTTGTAATTGCCTTGTTACGTTCTTTAACAAGCTTTTGGCGTATTCTTACACCTGTGCTACACTTAAAAAACGTACAATTTGCTATTACATTGAGAGGTTAGGCTTTAAAGCCTTGTTCGTAGGGGTTTTTGAGAAGTATTAAATAGTGAATGAATTAGAAGGACTACAGTCAGTCATACGATTACAAGACGTCATTTGAGGAGTTTGACCACTGGGGATTAAATGACTTTTGATTAAGAAGGTATTGGATAAAGTGTTATAGAAAGATACACATAAGGAGTAGGTAACTACACCGTTTCTTAGAAATTAGGGTTGGTATGCCTTACAGATGACCAGCAAAGATGTCATAAAGATTATCAAAGCAGATGGTTGGTATGAGGTCAAACAAAAAGGTAGTCACAAGCAGTTTAAACACGAAACTAAAAAAGGTAAGGTCACAGTTCCACATCCAAAGAAGGACTTGCCGATTAAAACCTTAAAAAGTATTTGGAAGCAAGCTCAGATTGAAAGGTAACTATGGAGTATCTAGTAGCAATACATAAAGATCCAGATAGTGATTATGGAGTTATTGTTCCTGATTTAGCAGGATGCTTTAGTGCTGGTTCAACCATAGATGAAGCTGTAGAAATGATTGCTGAAGCTATGTCGCTTCATATTGAATCTATGATTGAAGATGGTGAACCAATACCATTTCCAAGTAAGCTTGAAGAGTTAATGTATGAAGATGAATACACTGATGCTGTTTGGAGATTAGTATCTATCAGCGAATATTTTGTGGTCGAAGGTACTACTAACTTTGCAGTTGACCAACTCGTACATAAGAACTCACTGACCTATGTTTCAAGCCTTAAGCTAGCCAATTGTGATATCTTAGAGACCCATGGTCTGAGTAATTCAGATATGATTTCAAACGAAGTAGATTTTGTAAACACACAAATCCAGTATTGCTCGTATGACTAAAACTATTCAGCCCGAACTAAAAAAAGCGAAGAAAACTCTTATACACAAGCAATTGCTTACCCACGAGTCAGGTGCTTGGACTTCTAATGTATTCAAGTACGATTTAGTTGTTACAATAACGGTAAAAGAAGTACTTGCTCATAATCAAATAACCTTAAAAATTAATTCTACAAGTGGGAGCGTTTTTCCAAACTCCAAGTATGATATTTTTCTTTGTTCGTATGGTGAATATAAAAAACCAAAGGACTATACTATTGAAGATTTAAAAGCTGAAGGTATAAAGAAAATACTTGAAGAGTTGCTACCAAAAGGTCAGAAAGCTATAGAAAGCATTTACAAGCAAACGGGGATAAATGTAAAACTACCTTACCAACTTCCTGAAAAAATATCACAAAAGGACATACCAAATATGCTGATGGAAGGTAAGATACGAATTAACGACCGTTCGAAACAACAAGGTAGAATTGTTTTAAGACCTGTTAATAATTAATAAAGTTAACTAACACCTCTACTCTATTGTCTTGTAAGATTATAAACATAGCGTCTCCACGTAATATTGACCCATGCTAAATGAGTTCGTTCCTACTCGTTACGAAGCTCGCCGATTAACTGACTTAGGTCAGTTAATCGTGGAAGAGCTAACAGTATCAACAACTAAAAACTAAAAAAGAGCGAACATCCGAAGATGCTCGCTCTATACTTTTTTAAAGTTAAACTAGTTTTTTAGTTGTTACAGTTCAAACTATTTGTAAAGGTGTCATTTGCGCCTTTAAGACCATCAAAAGCACTGCTTACTGCACCTGCAGAAGCACCAAGTGTTGCACCTGAGATACCATCAACAACACCTCTAAGACCGTTGAAGCCTTCAGTTAGTGCGTTTAGACCAGGAATGCCAACAGTACCTGCTGCAGTTAAGATTCCTTCGATTGGTGAGCGAATTGCATTCACGCCATCAACAACTGCAGTTGTGTCAGTGTCAGCACCTAGCGCTGGGAAAGCACCTAAGCTGCTTGTTAGACCTGAAACGCTACCACAAACACCAGAAAGAACGTTTGCAGGGATTGCAGCAGCCGCAGCACCTGAAACAGCACCAGCAGCACTATTCGCTGCACCACTTGCAGCACCTGTTACTGCACTTGCTGCATTGCCAGCAGCATTGCCTACTGCACCAGCAGCGTTACCCGCAGCATCACCAACAGCGCCAACTGCGTTGCCTGTTGCGTCAACTGCACCGCTAACCGCACCACTTACAGCGCCAGCAGCGTTGCCAGCAGCATTGCCAACTGAGCTTGTTACATTAGCTGCAGCGTTGCCACCTGGAAGGTTTACGTCAGCACCTCTGTTGCCACCTAAGAAGTTTGTGAATAACCACCATAGAAGTAGACCGAGTAGGATTAGACCGAGTAGCGGGAGTAACCAGCGACCGATGCCCATGCCACCACGAGCAACTTTGCCACCTACAGCAGCAGTAGCAGCAGCGCCACCCGCAACCGCACCGCCTACAGCACCAGCAGTACCACGAACGCCGTCGCCAACATTGCCAGCTACATTTCCAGCAGCGTCACGAACGCCACCTGTAATATTACCAGCAGCATCACGAACACCACCTGCTACGTTGCCAGCAGCACCACGAACGTTGTCTACGCCACCCTGTACAGCACCACCGACTGCACCGCTAACGTTGTTAGCAGCGTTACCAAGACCCGTGTTACCAAGACCGACATTTACATTTGCCGCATTGCCTAAGTTTGCACCGATGTCATCGAAGCTAGCTAGACCAAGCGCATCAGTTAGACCGTTTGGTGCAGCAGCTTTTAGGAAGTTGCGCTGACCTAGCAACATACTTGCTAATCCAGCAGCACCTAGACCGTTGTTACGCATTTTGCCTCTGAGCATACCCATAGCAATTGGTGTGAGTAGGCCCATGAGGTTGCCAGACTTAGCTCTGCCGATACCAGAAACAGATGAGATTAGATCAAACATCTTGTTTCCACCACCGCCACCGCCAAGTAGACCAGATACTAAACCACTACCAGAGTCTAGAAGTGATTTGCTTTGATTTTGATTAGCGAGTAGACCAGAGACATCACTGAGGTCTAAACCAGCAGGCAGTTTATCCATCATGCCCATAAGACCTTGTGCACCTGATTCTGTAGCGCCTTGCTTCATCATCGCACCCATAATGCCTGGGATAGCAGCGTTTACAGCTTTACCAGTAGCTTCTTCGCTTTCACCAAGAACGCCACTTAGTTTACCTAAGACACCTGGTGTCATTTGGTCACTTAAAAGTTTTATCAGATTTTCTTCCATTGAGTGGAACTCCTTCTTCTTACATGCTGGGTGTTGTAGGTGACACCTTATATATACGTTACTAAATTCTTGATTAGATTATTAAGGTTACGAAACTACCCAGTACTACACACAATACA
>CALDTA010000262.1:0-4737 GCA_937924455.1 uncultured Deinococcales bacterium | reverse complement strand
ACTGCTATGGAGCACTTAGCCCAGATTGGTTATGATCCAGCCTTTGGTGCTAGACCGCTTAAGCGTGCGATTATTCAGCATATTGAAACACCTTTATCTAAGAAGATTATTTCTGGTGAGGTTCAAGATGGTGATGTGGTTCAGGTTGAACCTGCTGCACAGGGGTTTAGTTTTGAGACTAGGCAGTTACAAGAAGTCTTGAATTAATCATTCAACCTTTTAACTTTGGAACCCTCTCCAAACTTTTGGAGAGGGTTCTTTAATTTTTGTGTATAGCCATGTATCTTAACTGTTATAAGTTTGGTAATTGATATAGGTCTTGTGCATCTAGGACGCAATTGCATTTGTTTTTAGCAACACGAGTTTTGCTTTAACTCTAAAAACGCTACTAGAGGTGCATAAAACAAATATTCATCATACAAATAGGCATGATGAATACAGTTCTAACGTATTTTACTTTAAAATACAGACTTTACTGAACAGCCTCAATCTTAAAATATCCAGATGCAGTACCTGTCGCACTAGCGCCTGTATACCAAAGTCCACCTATAACCTGATTAGCACCAGTTCCACTAACGTCACCCTTAAAACTAAAGTCTTGAGTATTCGTTGTAAATTTGTATGTGCCTGTAACCTCATTAGCAGACTGGCTGTAAGTACCAGAGCCTAGGTTATCTCCCAATGACACTTTAAGACTTCCGTCTTGTTGAAAAGAAAAGTTGAAATTTTCTTCTGCTATCTCTTCAGTATTGTTAGGGTTTAATGTGTAGTAACCACTAAAATCACCAACTATGCTTGTTGAGGGAATCGTTATTGTTTCACCGCTTGAGCAAGCAGTTATCGTAAATACAAACACGAGTGCTAGTAGAGCGTATTGTAATCTAAGTTTTTTCATAGTTTTTCTCTCCCTTTTACTATATTATGTCTTTCTAAAATGAACTTAATGATACCTTCGTTAGGTGTATTCGCACTTTTGAGACAATAGAAAGTTCAATATATTTCTATAACTTAGCAAAAGAAATTGCAAGGTGCATTCGCATCGACTACAAACTATATCGACTACAAACTATATTTTCTATTAACTCTATTTATCCTTTAGCCAGCTTAGTACAAGATATACCTACTCCTATAAAAATCTATATAGTAACAAACCAAGCCAACTATTTAAGCATGGACTAATTTAGCTCAGAAGCATCTTTATTGCTTGGTTCATTTAGTTGTATTTGAATTGGGCTGTAAGCTTCATCTTGCGTGACGATTATCTTGTCTTGTTTGACAAGCTCGAGCATACCCGAAAAGTAAACAACCTGTGTTTCCCACTCTTTAGGTGCAATCTCGCTAAAAAAGCCAGCCCGAATTTCTTTAAGACTTGCAAGCAAGCGAATAATAGCAGCAGGAAGCGTCAAACGCTCCTTGGCTAGCTCAAAGTAGTTCGTCATGTTGTAACGACTTGCTAATTCACTCAGTCGGCTTGGCGTTGCTTTAATTTTACGTTCTGGTCTTGGCAAGTTTGGTTTTGGTGCTTGTGCTTGCATCAAAATCCTACGTTCATCACGCCGAGTTCTTAAGAAGTGAATTGCCTCATCAAGCTCTTCAAGAATCTCAATCGCTTCCACAGTTTCTTTAATAAGCATCTCTTCTTCTTCCTCACTATCTTTAGGAGGCTTAGGCAGAAGGAGTCTGAGCTTAAGTTCAATGACTCGTGCAAGCTGTGGCAGAGTTTCCGTAGCTAGATTTAGGTCTTTGCTTTCACTTTCGTGAACAATCTCGTGATAGTACTGCAAATATTCACGCACTAGCCGTAATACATTGATGTCCTGTGGACGCAAGCGTTCACTACGCAGTGCATAGGCAAGTTCTGAAAGTGTCCCTGTAAACTTCTCAGACTCTACAACAAAACCCTCAAAGAGAGGAACTTGAACAGCTTCACCATCACTTACAGCAGCTTCATCTACCAAAGCAACAATCGCTTGTTCAGTTTGGTTTTCTAGTTCAGTAGGGTTTTGTAAAGCGTCAGATGTTGCGTTACTTTCAGGCACGTGAGAATTTTAACACGCTGTTAGAAATTACACCTAGTGATTCTGCAAATCAAACCTTCATGATTTTATTTTTCTTCAGAAAAATAGAGATAGGAACGATGATAATGCCATTCGGAAAACAACCATATAAGCGTTAAAGGTACAAAAACACCAAATAAAAAACCAGCTAAAGTAACCAAAGACCAATTAAGAACATAAGAAATACTTCCCTCTTGTAGGTACATCACAACAAACATCCCCAATGCACCCCAAGCACCAAATATGTGATGAATCCATTTTTTCTTTGCAATGACCACTGTCGGTGATATTTTTTAGGATAAAAAATTGAAGCTATTCAATTCATTCCTGATTACCTTTTGAAATACTAGACTCACTCGTCAAAAGGGTCAAGCTTCATCCCATTCATGTGACGGCAATCATTCAATCGTTCAACCATCACATGACCATCTTGGTAAAGCACTCGGCTGATACTCCCATGCCGCAAATAAAAACGCTTACGCCATTTCGGATATTCAACACCAACAATATGGCTGATAAGCATTTGGATTGTGCCCGAGTGTGCAAAAGCAGCTATCCGCCCTTCAGGTAAAGACTCTAGCCAGTCAACAGCCCGCAAGCGCAGTTCTTCATAAGACTCCCCTTTTGGCGCTTTGCGCTTAAAGGTATCTGCATACCAAACATCCCACTCAGGACGTGCTTGATTTGTCGCTAAATCACTACCTTCAAAAATGCCAAAATTTAGCTCTTTTAAACGGTCATCGAAGATAATGTCTTTATCGGGTAAGGCAATCATGGCTGTTTGTTTAGCCCGCTGTAATGGGCTTGAGTAAACAACATCAAAGTGATGTTTCTTAAAACGTTCGCATAATGTTTTTGCTTGGCTAACGCCTTGTTCAGACAGTTCAATATCGCTATGACCTTGAAACTGTCCACTTTCATTCCATGGGGTAAGACCATGTCGGATTAGGTTGAGTTCACGCATGTATGTATTAGATTAACACGCAACCGAAAGTTTGTTGTCAGGAATTTTGCTAAATCTTAAGAGCGAATCTTTCGTACAACAAAAAGCCCGCCTTCATAACTCATGCGCTCGAGCCTATCCCCAGCAAACTCCAAATGGAAATACCTTTGCTTCCAAGCTTCAAGACTACGAAATTCCTTCTCGATGTGCTTCCCCACTTCGTCTGGCTCTTTCATACGATTAAACCAAGCCCAAAAATCAAAGTCCTTTTGCCAACGCCTAAACTCAAGCAGTTCAAAACCAGCCTCTGCCAGCATATCCATCCACCTTTTTACCGTATAAGCTTGGATATGACTTGGATCACGGAGTTTTTCAATTCTATTTAGAAATTCAGCAAGGTCTGGCGGTTCAGCAGTAATATTATCGTTCAAAAGCAGTAAACCATCATCCTTCAGTAAGGCATGGCAACGAGACAAAAACCGTTGTGGACTCGCAAAATGATGGGCAGCAATTCGGCAAGTAATCAGGTCAAAACTTTCAGCTTCAAAATTCAAATCTTCAGCAGCAGATTGAACATACTGCAAATCAAAGCCTTGTTCAGCAATAAATTGCTCAGCAACATCAAGCATCTCAACCGTCAAATCACTCACAACAACGTCAGCACCTTGCTTAGCAAAGGCTAAGGCAGTATGACCACCACCTGTTGCGACATCAAGAATCCTTTTACCAACAACATCTCCTGCCAAATCCACCATCAGTTGTAAATCATCGCCTTGTGCATGTGTTTTGCTAGTGACATATTCTTGGGCTACAGGTGCATATTGGTCACGTACACTTTTATGGATACTTTCAGCTTTATCATTCTTTATATCAGACATAAATCAATACCTTAATCAATACCTTTTAGGTTTACAGTTTAAAAACACAGCCTTGAAAAACACAGCCTTGAAAAACACAGCTTTAAAAAACACAGCTTTGAAAAACACAGCTTTAAAAAACATAATTCGCATTACTCAACAAAGTTCCAAAAATAACAGCCTCTCGGGTGCGTCCGAAATATTGGGATATATCAGGGAATATCAACATTTAAGATGTTTTTGTAGCAAAGCGAAAAGAACTCTAAAGGTGTGTCCGCATCAGATATTCAAGGATTTTTACATTATGCCTATAATGTTTTTACCCGCAATATGCGGACACACCCCAGCCTCTCTAACTTAGATCAGTAATTCAATATTATCTATACCAAAACAAGAATCAAGCTCTAACTTAGCGCTATCGTTACCATAACTCAACTCTCATATCATCGTAGCCATAGAGGCAATTCAAACTTTGTCTTTTAGAAAAAATATATGTATTTCCCAAAAATAGAGACCCTTTACTCATTGAGGGTCTCTTACTTTTTTGCACTTCCTGTGATACTCAAATGACTCTCAAAATTTAATAGCAGAGCACAAACCATAAAACCTAAACTATGAATCGTGTCATAGCGATACTATATTAATGGTGCTGATGTCAGATGAAGCTATCAGAAATAGCTCAAAATACTGGATGACTGTTGCTTTAAAGCACAGTTTCTCTATAAAAACTTGCTACTAAGAATTCATGCAAAGTTAACAATTGACTTGACAGTGGGCTATAACAGTCTATATGGTAACACTCAACGCAAACTTAAGATGTTTATAGAATATATTTAAAAGGAATTGACCTAACACGTGAAACATTTGGTAATTGTAGAAT
>CALDTA010000261.1:0-5537 GCA_937924455.1 uncultured Deinococcales bacterium | reverse complement strand
TACGGGGGTATCTTTGACGTTGCTGGTAAGGAAGCCAGACTAGCGGAATTAGAACCTTTATTGAACGACCCCGACTTGTGGAACGACACTGAAAAAGCAAGAAATGTTAATCAGGAGTCTACACGCCTACAAAAAGTCGTTGACAATTTTAAAACAATTGAAGGTGATTTGGAAAGTTTGGAAGAACTTTTTGAACTTGCCGAAACCGAAGAAGAGCAAGCTGACCTAGAAGCAGAACTTGCTGAGGTACAAAAAAACCTCGATATGCTCTATAGAGAGACGCTCTTCGCTGGTAAATACGATGACAATGCAGCTATCGTAACCATCAAGCCTGGTGCTGGTGGTACTGAGTCTAGTGATTGGGCTGGCATACTTTGGCGCATGTACCGCCGCTTTGCAGAGCGTGGTGGCATGAATGTTGAGTTACTAGATGCTGTCGGAAACGACACCGCACCAAATGGCATTGACTACGCCCAAATGATTATTCGTGGTGAACGTGCTTTTGGTATGTTGCAAGTTGAGTCAGGCGTTCACAGGTTAGTACGTGTAAGCCCTTTTGACTCAAACAACCGCAGGCACACCAGTTTTGCCTCCATTGAAATCATGCCTGAAATTGATGACACGATTGAAATCAACATCGACCCAAGTGATATCCGTACAGATGTCTACCGTTCTTCTGGACCTGGTGGGCAGTCGGTGAATACGACTGACTCTGCGGTTCGCCTTGTATATAAAGGTGGCACGCCAGATGAAATCGTGGTGACTTGTCAGGATGGAAAATCGCAAATCAAGAACCGTGAAAAGGCTTTGAAAGTGCTTCGCTCACGCCTTTTTGAACGTGAAGAACGCAAGCGTTTAGAAGAGCAAGCTAAGGCTAGAGGTACACAAATGGCGATTGAGTGGGGCTCACAAATTCGCTCATATGTGCTAGATAAGCAGTATGTCAAAGACCACAGGTCAAACGAGATGCGCCATGATCCAGATAATATCTTGGATGGAGACATTGAAGGCTTAATTTATGCTGGTCTTGAATGGCAAGCAGAAGAACGTGCTAAAGAGCAAGCAGGGTAGATTTAAAGATTTTAGCCTAAGGCATATAAAGGAGCTAGGTGAGTTTGTGGATTCATGTCATTCTGAATGAAGCGCAGCGAAATGAAGAATCTCGACAAATGTGTTCGCCAAACTTTATTTTTCTTGAGCCTTTATCGAGATTCTTCGCTAGCGCTCAGAATGACATACTCTTTTAACTGACAAAATCCGAAAGCTCTTAAGAAAAGACTCACATAATCACGTGATAGCATTTTCCTAATATGGGGAATGCTATTTTTTTGCACACTATTAGGGTTTTACTTTTAATACTAATCAGCTTTACTACCTTTAGCCTTGCACAAACAAATCAAAATGAGCTTCGTTGGCAAGTTGTTAACAGCTTTGCTTCAGGTGAAGGCATTACAAATCAGACAGGTACAAATCAGACAAGTGTTGCTACATCTTCCAAGGTTTACCTAGATATTTGCCAAGCAGCATCAAGCTATAACAGCTCGTCTGCTTTATCCTACAGTTGGTATGTCAACAATGCCTTTCTGGAAACAAATCAAAGCTGTTATTTATATACCGATTTACAAGAAGGTAATCATTTACTGAGTGTTGTTATTTCCAATGCTACAGATAATCAAAACCTAGCTACAATCTCAGGGACTATCAACTTAGAACAACTCATCATTGCTGCCATGGGTGATTCCTTTGCTTCAGGTGAAGGCAGCCCTGACAGACCCATCAACTTTGAAAGCTATGAAGCTTATCGGGCAGCTATTGAAGACTATCAGCAAGCACAGCACGAACTACAAGAAAATTTAAGCAAGCTCTTGGCACTTGAAGAACTGAGTAACGGTGTGGGTGCATTGAGCGAAGATTTAACAAGTAAATTTGAAAACTTTAATGTAGAGGCTTATCAAGCTGACTTAGTAGATAGCTTTGGGGCATTAGTTGAAGAATGCTCCGCAGTTAGCCAAGACTTAAATAGTTACGTAGCAAGTTGCGATGAAGCACTAAGACAAAGCATCACGGCTGGTGGCGATTTTCTAACCCTTGCTGCATCGGTACTGGGTGAGTACGGTCAAGCTTTTTCAAATGATGTGATGAACTATTTTGAAACTGAGTTTGCAGATAGTGAAGCCTTTTTGGGTAGTCTTGAACAAACACAGGAAGACCTTGTTTCGCTTGCTGCGAATTGTTTAGGCACAAGCCTAGATTCTGTACTAGACCCTTCGGCTGCGGGTGATGAATCAGCCGAGTCAGGTAGAAATCGTATTACGGTTATTGGCTCGCTTCGTTGCATTCGGCAACTACAACCCTTTGCTCGTTCTATTGCAGATAGTGCCAGTGAATTTGGTGAATTGAGCTATCAAGAGCTTCTTGAATTCAGTGATGAATTATCAATGGTGCTCAATAATGTTTTAGGACCAAATTTAGAACTTAAGGCTGAGGAGCTTTACGAGAGCCTTGCAGCAACCTACGAACTTGTTGATAGTAGCCGTAGAAGACTAGCCAATGCAGCCACGATGATTCAAGAGGTTGTGGGTGGCGCAGAAGCAACATGGGAAGATCCTGTTTGTCACAGGTCATTGCGCTCGAGCACAGTCCAGTTTGCCCGACGCATCCAGCAGGAAAACCCACACAAAGCAGTGAGCTTAGTAAACGTATCTTGCTCAGGCGCTAGCATCCACAAAGGCTTACTAGCACCCCACAGAGGTAAAGCACCACAGGTCGAACAGCTTAAAACTGCGCTGGCTGGTCAAAAAGCGGATATGCTGCTACTTTCAGTTGGTGGCAATGACATCGGCTTTACGCAAGTGCTTCGTACTTGTGCCCTACTACCAAACTGCTTTGAATTGTCTGAAGGTTATTTACAAAATACAGCAGAAGAAGCAGCACAAGATAATCTAGATAACCAGTGCTCAATCATCTTGATGGATAAATTTGCAGATGCAACTGCAATCAATCACTTCCTCAACGAATGCTTAAACTACTTTGATGTTAACCGTATACTCGATGTGCCTCAGGCTAGCAAAGTCGTACTACCAAAACTAGCTGCTTTACCACGAGATTTACGTAGTTTAGCTTTTGCGCTTAATGAAGTGACTGACCCAAACAACGTTTACGTGATTGAGTATCTTGATCCGACAAAAGACGAATCTGGCGTTCACTGTGGTTATAACTTTGACCTAAATATTGGGAGAGTTAACTTGGGGCTCGAGCACCAATTCCCAGGTCTCAGCCGAGAAGAAATGGCTTGGGCAGATGAAAGTGTACTGCAACAGCTCAACACTACGCTAGCAACTAGTGCTAGTCAAAATAACTGGCGCTATGTCAGTGGCATCTACGACACGACTCGTTTACACGGCTACTGCTCGCAAGACACTTGGATTCAAAGAATGCAAGATAGCTTTTATGTACAAGGCGATGCTGCGGGGGTAATGCACCCGAATGATAGAGGGCAGGCGGTTATTGCAGATGCTATTTATCAATCATCTCGTATTGACTTAGAATAAGGATATTATGCTATTATCTACATATTATGGATTGGTATAACCACCGTTTTCAAAATTTAAACTTTCAAAAGATACGTGTGATTATTTTAGGTATATTATGCATCGCAATTGTATACGCAATGCTATTAGTATTACCACTTGGTCGTCACTACATTAGCTTTGATATTGACCCAATCTTGTTACAGCAGGTATCAGAATCAGGTACTTCAAATCCAACTTATCGTAATGACGGTCAGTTTATGCATATGCTTGATGTTGGCACCGATACAGAGTTTTTTATCACTGAGATTTTACCTGATGAAAACCTTGAGCATTTTATTCAAGAGGTTAGTGCATCAGAAGAACTAGAAATAGCAATAGAAGAATAAAACCTATACGAACCCTCTTGATTTGAAAGAGGGCTTTTAGATTAGATTATCTCTAGAAATAAACAAACCTGTAGACGGTGTGATACGAAAGTGACCGTGTTCTGCAATATGCTTGCTTAGGTCGCTGATGAAGGGCTCGAGCCCACCCTCATCAGGCTTCAACACTTCAGATGACATAACATAGGCAACAATAGCGTCAACATCATCTACTAAAAGTTCTGTATGCCTTTCAGCCAAGCCTGTAAAGTCAAACTTCTTCGAAAGAAAACTTTCACCATTTTCAAGTGTAAAGTCTAGTGAATAGCCAGCATCTTTAGTTACTCTATGTTTATTGACTAAATCAAGCAATTCTTTCATATGCTCAGCACCATTGGTGGCACTGTAAAAGTAACCCGCTTGTTTAAGCACACGGTGTACCTCAGAAATTGCCTTATCAATATCTGCTACGTGGTAAAGCATGTGGTTTGCAACCACAACATCCACAGAGTGATCTTCTATAGGCTTTCCAAACACCGCAATATCCTGAATATCCATCACCTGAAAGTCAAAGCGACTTTGCATATCGCCTAAGTTTTCTTTAGCACTTTCAAGCATTCCTTCAGAAGAATCTGTTAGGGTGATTTCCCATCCATCAGGAATTCGGTGAAAGATGCTCTTCCACAAACCAGCGTTGCCACAGCCAAGTTCGAGTAGCTTGCCATCATCTGGCATGACAAAATGCGAGTATACCCACGGATACCACGCTTCGTGATGTTCACCACGCTTTGTATAGCTTTCATGTAAAGAAATACGGTTAGCTAAATTTTTATCGTTACGGTATTGCTCAGCAAGTTGGCGAACTTGCTCAGTTATAAGATTGTCTGAAGACATATGTCTTAGCATAACAAAAATCTCAGTCTGTCCAATTACAAATTACACCTGTCAAGCAAAGTTAAGCGCCTACATATATTATGATAGGAACATCTTTTATATTTAGGAAGCATCTAGTGCCACATACTGTGTCATATAATGTGCTATTTACTATGCCATATACCAAATTATTTCAAACCCTATTTTTCCAAAGTCTAAAAGGCTTTGTGGTAGCTATAGTTTTCGTTCTCTTCCAGCTAGCTTTTGCACAAGTCTCTATAGTCGGAACGTCAAAAATCGGCTTGGGTGGCAATGTTGCACGTTTTCAAGTACCACAAAATGAAGCATGGCAAAGCCAAACTACCTTGAATGCAAATACCAGTTTTAATCTTGATTTTACATATGAACTCAATGATTTGACCCTTAAGTTTTTAGCAGAACCAAATGCAAATTTGGATAACAATAACACTAGTTCTTTTGACATCGGCATACGAGAAGCTTATGCCAGTTACCGTTTTGATGCTGTCGATGTGAGCATTGGTTTAGAACGCTTGCCTTTGGAAACTGCAAGATTGAGTGTGCCCTTTAGCATCACCAACAGTTTAGATATTCAGGACCCAACCCAACTTAAAGGCTTTTTTGATGGTATTTATAGTGCTCGAGCCACCTGGTTTTTAGACAATAACCAACTACGATTTGCTACTTTCTACCGAGATGAACAAGAGCGCTTAGGTGGTATGTTTAGCTTCAAACGCTTTTTTGATAACTT
>CALDTA010000260.1:0-4721 GCA_937924455.1 uncultured Deinococcales bacterium | reverse complement strand
AAACGCTATTATACCGAAGTGAATCATAAATGTCATAATCGCAAATGTATCGAAACTTTGTAACTTGTGTGCCCTTCGGTTCTAATGACAACTTTTTCTGCTAATGGATTATGACTTTCTTCTTTCAGTTTAGTATTAGTTTGTTTGATTGTTAGGTGAGAACTCATTCTCAAAGCTATACTTGTCACCACGGTATAGGTAACGTACCCATGTAACAGGTTTTTCGAAGGTGTGCGTTACTTGGTCTAGTAAGAATGCAGGAGTATGCTCAGGGCATTGAAAGAGCTTGGCTTTGTCAGCATCTAAAGAAATGACATTAAGTTGTTGCCAAACTCTTGTTAGAGGTAATTGCAGTTTGTGAATCAGTAGGTCGTGAATACTTTCATTGGTTAAAGTGGCTAAAGTGGTTAAGTCTTCTTGCAGGAGGCTCGAGCACAAATCGTATCTCAAATAACGTTGTTCTTCTAAAACAATGTCGTCATCCAAACTACGCAAACGGTGTACAAAAACCGCTTTCTTCACCTGTAACTTTTCTTGCCCTGCCACATCTAAATTCTGTACTTCAGCTTTTAGCAACTGCGTGCTTGCTTTAGCATTTTGTTCTTCAGCATAAACCTCAAAGGGTTTAACCGTAAAAAACCCCCGACTAAAACTAGGCTTCTTTAAAATATTCCCTTTACCAGGAATACGTGTAAGATAGCCCTCACGCTCTAGTTCACCTAAAGCTCGCCTAGCAGTCATGCGACTCACTGAAAAGCGCTCGGCTACAATATTTTCAGATGGAAAGGCTTCCCCTTCTATAAATGCACCTGTTGCAATTTCAGAAATCAGTTGTTGGCGTATACGTTGATACTTCATAACACACTAAGCCGTACCAAATTTGAGACCGAGTTCTTTTAACCACTTACGATAAGCAATCGCTACACGGTCACTACGTAGATGTAATTCTTCTTGTAAATCTAGCGGTAGTAGCTCAGGACGCTGTCCTTCAACAACTTCACGGTCTTCTTCGAAAATATCTCGGATGCGTGGCTCGTAATCTCTTTCAAGTTCTTCAGAATCTAAAACGGCAGTCGTTGCCACCACAAACCATGCACTACTATCAAGCTCATCATGCGGGGTCACAGCTAACAACATGCCATTGGTTGCACCTTTCATGTGCTTTGTAAAATGGGCAGTCAATGGTCTAAATGCATGATAGGTATAAGTAACTTCACCTGAACTATCGCCATAAGGATTAGGTTGATAAACCGAAATAGGGTCAGAGGCAATACCAGCCTCAGTTGTCCGAACTTCAAAGTCACCAAGTACAGGTTTATCAGGATCACCCAAGACGCCACCATGTATAAATGGGAAATGCGCAGCATCAAGATAGTTTTCTATCAAACGAGGACCATTTGCTTTAATATGCTCGTAAGGACCACAAACTGCTTTACCCATTTCTGGATTCGACCATTCAGGAAAAGGCGGTATGTCATTTGCAGGCTCACCCATGCACACCCACAGCAGTCCATAGCGTTCTTCCACGTGATAGGTTTGCACAACAGCTTTTGTTGGCGGAGTCTGTTCAGGATGGGTTGGTATATGAACACATTTCCCATCTGTATTGTAGTGCCAACCATGATAAGGGCACATTAAACAATCCTGCCCCTTATTATTGACGATTTTACCTGTAGAAAGCTTTGCACCACGGTGCATACATAAATCTCGCCATGCATAATAGTGGTTGTTTTCAGTCCAAACAACTATATCTTCACCAAGCAGTCTTGTACCTATAATTGGCTTAGCTTTGAGCTGATTGATGCTCGCTACAGGATGCCAATCATTAGTGAGCACAGGATCATCAATCATACGGTTTTCTCCATTACTCTCTCTATCACTCTCTCTATCGCTCTCTCCATCACATAGTCGTCAAAAACCACTTCGCCCACATAAACCTCAGAAAACCCAACTTGTATGAAGTCATGTTTTTCATAAAACTGAACTGCTTTTTTGTTTTCTTGCCAGACGTTTAACCAGATACTAGAAGCATCTTTTTCTTTTGACCAAGTGAGCGCAGCGTCTATGAGTTTTGAACCTACGCCTTGAGACCTGACCTCTTCCAAAACATACAACTTAGCAATCTCAACCCTGATTTCAGGCTTGAGTTCATCATCTAAACACAACTTAAGCACACCAACTACATCAGATGCATCTTCAACAAGATAATAGCTAGAAGAGGTCATATCACTTCTAATTGCCTTTTCCGAAAGATAGGTCTCCAAATGCTCTTTAAGAACATTACTGTCTAAAACATGCCCATAAGCCTCAGCAAATACCACTCGCAATAATTTACTGATAGCATTAGCATCGTCAAGCTCTGCTGAGCGAGTCATTAGAGATGCAGGCGAATTAACTATCATCATACATATGCCAATAGGCAAGCTTCTCCGCATTCATTGCACGTCTATAATTGATAGCAACACCATCAAACTTCAAATGAAGCTCATCTGCCAAATCAAAGGGCACTTGCTCAGGACGTTGTGATTCAACCACACGTTTGTCTTGACCAAAAATTACATCTTCAAATTCTTGCAGTACCGTATCTGGCTCATCTAAATCATAGTTACGCCCAATGATGCAGTAGCCTCTACATTTATTTTTAGAAATGGGCTGCGACACGAAAAAGTAAACCATCCCCTTTTCGCCACCCCAGCCTAACCGAAGAACAATTGTGAACGGTAAATGCAATTCATATCGACTTCTGCGTTCAGGCTTTACAACTGTTTCATTTGCAAATATCGGAAAGTCTTCTGAATTTTCTGCTTCAGGTCTAACGATATCGTAGTGCAAAATATGACCTTTGGTTTCGACGGTGTACTCAGGCACGATTGGTCTTTCAGGGTCACCCAATAAACCAGGATGCACCCAAGGAAAGTGACCAAAATCCGTAAAGTTCTCAACTTGCCTAGACGCATCACTATCCCAATCAAAGGGTCCAGTATTTACAATTTTCCATTGCTGCAACCTAGGGTCAGTTTCGAATTCTGGAATTTCTGCTAAGGCATAGGTAGCAATATCTTCTTGAGACTCTAGTGGTGACAAACAAACCCAGATAAGTCCATAGCGTTCTTGACAGCCGTAGACAGGTGTTTTTGCCTTGGTAGGAATAGTTACTTGTTTTGATTGTGGAATCTCTACACAGTCACCTTTTACGTCATATCGCCATGCATGATAGGGGCAAACGATGCAATCGTCCTTAACCCAACCAAGTGATAAAGCAGTACCACGGTGGATACACAAATCTCGCATAGCATGTGCCACACCATCGCTCGAGCGCCAAATGACCAAAGCTTCATCTAATAACTTTGTACCGTAAGGCTCAGACTCCAAAACTTCATGGGCATAAGCAACAGGATGCCAGCAACTTAATACTTTTTCAGTAAATTCACTCATCTTATACTCCACCAGTGTTGACTTAAATATTAATTTAATTGTATATACAGTTTTATACTAACCACCACTGATTTGTCAACACTTCCTATTTTAGTAGAGGTTTTCAAATGATTCACAGATAAGGCTTGTAAGTTGTATATACAGCATGTAAACTACTAAAGAACCTTTAAGAGAACAAAAGGGTCTATCAAGTTAATCAGGAACTGGATCTGAAAAGCTATATAAATCTCTTCCACGATTAACTGACCTAAGTCAGTTAATCGGCAAGCTTCGTAACCAGTAGGAACGAACTCATTTAGCATGGGTCAATGTTACGTGGAAACGCTATAAGCTATAAGTATGACAAACCTCTAGAGCCAGTAGAACTTGAATATTGGGATTTAGAAACCTGATCGTTTAGAATCTATCCTCAGGTGCTGCTTCTATATCAGCAACTTTGCTAAGCGCCTTTTTGAAAGAAGTTTTACTTGCTTTTTGGGCACGTGCATTCAAATATTCTTCAGTCATAAGTGCAGACATCTTTTCAGCAGCAGCTGTGGCAATAAATTGATTAATTGAAATACCTTCTTGTTCAGCTAACACTTTAATTTGTTTATGTAGTGAATCAGGTAAGCGAATACTAAGTGTGCTCATGGTGTATCCTCCAACAGCTCTAAAAACATTTTTGGTGTAATGACTTCTATGCCAAACTTTTCTGTACCAGCAAAATCCTTTATATTAAAAGTCACGATATGACTACAGCTTGCATTAACAGCTAACTCTAAAACCATGTCATCTTTAGGGTCTTTCAACAGTGGTCGCCATAAGAAGAAAATAGTTTGCTTATGTGCAATTAAACAAAGATAATCTACAATACCTTCTATATCTTGCTGATCTAGGGTTAAATCCGAAAGCATCCTCATGGCAACATCTTCATATTCAAATACTAACGGCACTGATAAAGAAAATTGGAATTCTTCTGTATCTATTCTAGAAAGCAGTTCAAAAGACGTTCCTTTTCGAGACCTGAGTGCAGCGATAAACACATTGGTATCAATGACTATATTTGGAGTTCTAGCACTCATAATGGTACTATATATGATACCACTTGAAAAGTAAAGCAGATTTAAAAGAAAAAAAGAAAGACTTAACGCGGAAGCATTAAGTCCCTGTTTTAAAAACCGTGTTATCAGTTTGTGGCTTAGAAAGCATCAAGAAGGTCTATGTATCGTCGTAAAACCTTAATTATTAAGGTTTTACTGTGAATGAGTTACAGTGGTGTAGGTCTGCACTCATGACAGCACCAC
>CALDTA010000259.1:0-5039 GCA_937924455.1 uncultured Deinococcales bacterium | reverse complement strand
GTTCTGCTATAGACCCGTTCCAAAAAGGATGTTTAGACATATAGCAATTTAATAGTTAAGTGCTACATATTATACCGAAGTGAATCATAAATGTCATAATCGCAAATGTATCGAAACTTTGTAACTTGTGTGTCCTTCGGTTCTAATGACAACTTTTTCTGCTAATGGATTATGACTTTCTTCTTTCAGTTTAGTATTACCTTGTTATAGTTGCAGACTCATTAAGAGAAGAATCGCTTTCTCGCAACATGAAGACATGATTCATAATGTAGTAGCTACCTCCCAGAGTGCTATAGCATTCAAATTTACTTGAGTTAATTGAGTTAAACTATAGACTTATTTTGAGACAGCTTCTTAATCAGAGATTTTCTCCAAAGACTTATCAAGCGCATCAACAATCACATCAAGTTCTGCTTTGTTTATCACTAATGGGGGCGACATAATGATAACACCAGTGCTACCAACACGTACCATTGCACCTTCGTCCTGACACATTGCACCAACCTGCTTACAGAATTCTGGGGCAAGTGGTTGTTTAGTCTCGCGATTAGCGACAAGTTCAACAGCACACATCAACCCTTTACCACGAACATCGCCGACAAGCATGTGCTTATCTTTAAGTTCGCTTAAACGCTTTAAGAAATAGTCACCGTTTTCAGCAGCGTTATCTGGAATATTTTCCTTTTCTATAATCTCAAGATTTGCAATTGCTGCTGCACAAGATACTGGGTGTCCTGCATAGGTATAGCCATGCATGATTGGTTGTTCTGATTTTTCAATAGCATCATTCATGCGCTTGTTGATCATCGTTGCACCAAGAGGAACGTAGCCAGAGGTGATACCTTTTGCCAGTGTCATCATATCTGGTTTTACACCCCAAGTACGTGCACCGAACATCGTACCTGAGCGTCCATAGCCTGTCACCACTTCATCAGCAATCAAAAGCACACCATGCTTATCACAAACTTCTCTAATAAGTGGCCAGAAGTTTTCTGGTGGCACAATTACACCACCCGCACCTTGAATCGGCTCAGCTATGAATGCTGCAACTGTCTCAGGATTTTGAGCTTGAATTTCTCTATCTAGCAAGTGAGCAATCATCTCACCTAATTCTTTAGGATTATCGGTATATGGGTTTCTATAAAGCCAAGGCGCATCTATTTGGAAACAATTTGGTAACAGTGGTTCATAAGCAGCACGGAAACGAGCGTTGCCATTCACCGAAGCACCACCAATGTGTGTACCATGATAGCCCTCTTTTAGAGAAAAGAATTTAGTGCGCTGTGGTTCACCAACAGCCTTCCAATAGTTTCTAGAAAGTTTTAGTGCAGTTTCTACGGCATCTGAACCATTGCTTGAAAACATGACTCTTGCCATATCTTCTTGGGCTGCCATTTTAATCATTTTTGCTGATAGTTCAATTGAGGGTATGTTGCTCATACCTGAAAAAGCAGAATAGTAGGCAATCTCGTCTAACTGCGCCATAATGGCATCTTTAATTTCTTGTCTGCCATAGCCCACATTGACATTCCACAAGCCTGCGACACCATCTACAAGGCGTTTGCCATCAATATCTGTGATGTAAACCCCTTCACCTTTGGTGATAACTTGTGGTGGATTTGTTGCATAAGTACCCGGATTGCCCATTGGGTGAATCTGGTATTTTGCGCTCATATCTTTTATCTTATTGGTGTCCATTGTGTGTCCTCAACAATCATTTAACGAATATTATGTAACATTTGCATTATCAATTCCAGCACCACCGATTTCGTATTGATGTATATTTTCAGCTTGCTATGCCTTAACTTACTATGCCTTAACTTACTATGCCTTAACTCGCTATGCCTTAAACGGTAGTTAAGTTTTGCTAGCTAATGGAATCTTTTTTGCAACTGCTGGTGCTTTGCTCAATCATACGACTTTTTGGACCATGATGGAATTGCTTTTTTATCTTTAGGTACTACATCTGGTTGCTAGTTTTGTAGAAATTTAACCATCCACTTAAACATAAGGGCTTGGTCAGCAGGGTGTGTTAGGGAGGCTCGAGCCTCGCCTAAAACTCCCTCATCTAAGTGTCCCTCTAAACTATCAATCACAACCTTGAGAAAATCCTCACTCTGTTCAGGATGTGCCTGCACACAAAACACCTGCTTCCCAACACAAAACATTCCCTGTGGGCAACTCGCATTGTGTGCCAACACCTCTGCTTCATCTGGTAGTTGGCTTACCTGATCATGATTAATAAAATATAGCGAGGCATCTTCTTTAAAAGGCTGCATCCAAGGCTTTTGCACTGAAACCTTGATATCATGCAACCCCAAAAGCCACTCCTTTGCATCTTTGACCTCTCCTCCAAGCGCCTTTGCAATCATTTGATGTCCAAAGCAAATACCCAAAAGTTTTTTGCCCGATGCATAAATCTCCTGAATGAGCTTCTCTAACTGCAACATCCAAGGCAGTTCTTGATACGCACTATTCGGGCTGCCTGTAATTACAAAGGCATCAAACTCATCTATTGATGGCCACACACCCTGTGTAATCTCAAAGGTCTGTCCTTCAAATTCCAAATCATATTCTCCAAATAGTTCGGTCATCTTGATAGGATCTATCTCAACCTTATCAATAAGCTCCTCAAACTCAATCGGATGCAAAAAAGCTATTTTCACTAATCTAGACCCATTAATCTAAGCCCACTGATCTAAACCCACTGAACTTTAATAGGCAAATGTTTGATGCCTGAGATGAAATTCGACCGTAAACGTTCGGGGGTACCATTGAGTTCAACGCTAGCAAGCTGCGGCAACAATTCTTGCATAGTCACTTTAATTTCCAAACGTGCAAGATGCTCACCCAAACACTTGTGTGGACTCTTCAAACCAAATGCCATATGCTTGTTTGGAGAACGCTTGATGTCAAACTTAAAGGGGTCATCGAATTCTCTCTCATCATAATCACCTGAAATATACCAGATAATTATTTTGTCACCAGCCTTAATTTTTTGACCTCTCAACTCTACATCTTCCATTGCTGTTCTTCTAAAATGCATCGTAACGGTTCCCCAACGAAGCATTTCCTCAACTGCACTATCCATCAGCTCAGGATGCGTTTTTAGCGCAGCAAGCTGCTCTGGATTCTCAAGCAAGGCGTCAAGTCCAACCGTCATAGTATACCTAGTCGTATCGTTTCCAGCAGCAACAAGTAATGTAAAGAAGTTCTTAAACGCATGTTCATCTAACTTTGATCCATCTCGCAAAGGTTGCAAAAGCCTACTAATAACATCATCTTTTGGATTATCTAATCTTGCTTGCACTTGCTTGGCTGCATAATCAAATAGTTCCATCCCCGCAGGACTACGAAATGGCATAAGGCGATACTCGTCTGTATCGACCAAATCAACAGGATAGTCAGTAAATTCAGGATCACTATTGCCAAGCAAGGCATCACCTTTTTCAACTAACCACGGTCCATCTTCATCTGGTGTACCTAAAAGCTTACCAAGCATGAGCATCGGTACTTTCCGTGCAATATCTTCTACAAAATCAAATTCATTGTTTGACTTTGCTTCATTAATGACCTGCCTAGCCATCTCTCGCAATACACCTTCATAGGCCTGTACTGCAGCTCTTGAAAAAGGTGGATTTACCAAACGTCGATAATTAGTATGCTCTGGTGGATCAAGCTCCATCATCGTCAAACGTGCTTGGGTTTCTTCTTCATCCATGTCTTCAAGACGAATGCCTTTAGATACAGAAAACACTTTACTGTTTTGACTAACAGCAATAATGTCATCATAACGTGTGATAGACCAAAATCCACGACCATCTTTTTCAGGCGTCCAACTTACTGGCGCTTCATCCCGTAAACGTTTAAAGGTCGTGTGTGGTACACCTTTTATATATATATCTGGATCTGTAATGTCCACAAATCCATCATCAAATCTAGCGTCGAAATTCACAGTTGACATCGTTTTACCTTCTTATACTAGCGTTTCCACGTAATATTGCCCCATGCTAAATGAGTTCGTTCCTACTTGTTACGAAGCTCGCCGATTAACTGACTTAGGTCAGTTAATCGTGGAAGAGCTTTACTAAGCTGAAAAAAGAAAGTCATAATCAATCAGTGGAAACAGTCACTGTTAGGACCGAAGGGCACAGAGATTACAAAGCTTTGCTACCTTTGTGATTATGACATTTATAATTCGCTTCGGTATTATACAATTCCGCTTAAATCCGCTTAAATCCGCTGTAAAGTAAAGTCTAAACGTGTTTTTAAGTAGTAGTTCAGGTAACTAATGGAATAAACTAACGCACCTGACGCTTCTAACGCATTCTTTTACTACATAACGCATTTACTACATAACGCATTTACTACATATAGTTTCGGACACGGCATTGTTTAAATTGTTCCCCTATCTTATCAGATATTCACCTGATAGGTTTCATTTCAACAAAAAGCTCAATAGTTAGGAGACAGAATAATACTACCCTAAGCAGTCACAACTTCTTCATCAATACAACAAGTCACCATTGCGGACTATTCACTGTTGCAGACTACTTACTCTACGGGTGCGTCCCATTTCAGGTTGAAAGATGGTTTTAGTCTGAATAGCATGTTTTCAAACGAAGTGTAATGAACAGTTTTTATGTTCATTCATAAACTGCCGAGGTGCGTCCCAGACGATGGTGAAAACTATATAGATGTGGAAACTTTATAGATATAGTCATGTACGTTTCAACCTTGAGCGGGACGCACCCTTACTCTACTCACTGTTGCAGACTGCAACGAAAAATGTTTTGATTCGTACCTAAGGGTATAAAGAAATCACCAGTATCTTCACTTCTACTAAAAAGACACATATCAACCAAAGCGTCTTCTGAAATGGCATCATCTAATTCCGCATTATCTAATTCTAATGTTATCTGAAAACCTGACATAGCAAAGTCGTCTCCAAAAACATTTGCGACATCTGGTCTTGGCAAAACAACTACACTGTAGTCTTTCACAGCTACATCTCCAACATATCCAAACCAGCGCTCTTG
>CALDTA010000258.1:0-5326 GCA_937924455.1 uncultured Deinococcales bacterium | reverse complement strand
TCACCGTTCATTTGTTCAATACGATGGTTTATTATCAATTCAACGAAGTTTCACAAAAGACGAGTTAGCAGAGCAATTGCCACCCTACTGGTGTCTGCAAACTCTGTCTCCCTATCGACATTTACTTACATACAAGGTAGCTAGCAACCATGTTTCCTGATATTCAAAGTGACTCACAACAAGATGATTCACAGCAAGAGATTACGCTTCATGATGTTCCTGAAGTAACCGAAGTTGTGATTATTGGCGCTGGTGCAGCAGGTCTCTTTTTAGCGTGTTCACTAGCTCAGGCAGGTATTGCTTGTGTAGTTCTTGAGAGGCGTCAGGAAGCCTTTTTGCACTCACGCTCTATAGGGATTCATCCGCCAGGGTTAAAAGCTTTAGACACGATTGGGATGGGGCAGGCAGTTTTAGAAAAGGCTGTGAAGATTAGACAAGGCATTGCTTTTGACGAGCAGCGAAGAATTGGTAGTTTGAGTTTTGAACATTGTCCTGAGCCTTATCCGTTTGTGCTTGCCTTAGAGCAATATCAGACTGAAGCATTGCTTGAACTGCGTTTGCGAGAACTGGCCAAATCCTTGCCAGTGCATCTGGTACGTGGTGCAGACTGCACCGATATATTGCATGGTACACGGGGTGTTCGTGCGACCTATATCAAGGATAATCAGGAGCACTACATCAATAGCCTTTTTCTTGTTGCTTGTGATGGTAAAGAGAGCACAGTGCGGAATCTTATGGGCATCCGCTTTCAAGGTAAGCGTTACAAAGATGTCTATGTGATGGCTGATTTTGCAGATAATACTAGCTTTGGTGATGACGCAGCGTTATACATCGATATTGATGGCATTGTTGAAAGTTTTCCTTTACCCGATCAAAAACGCCGTTGGGTGGTGAAGACCCCCAAATTTATGCCTGCACCAGAAGCTACAGATATTGCAGCATTGATTAAAGAACGTACTGAACACGAAGTAGATGTTTCTACTGCTACGATGACGAGTAGTTTTGGTGTGCAAAAGTTTGTAGCTGAGCGTTTTGTGCAAGGCAATGTTGTTTTGATTGGTGACGCTGCTCATGTTGTTAGTCCAATTGGTGGTCAGGGCATGAATCTAGGTTGGTTAGATGCCTTGGCGCTTTCTGAAGTACTCCAGCAAGCAGTGCCGATGGCTGGTTTTGACCGCAATGAGAGTACAAAAGAGCAGTTGTTTATGCATTTTGAGCGTGACCGCAAGCGGGCAACTCGCAACGCCATTCGCCGATCGGAATTTAATATGATGATGGGGCGACGTGCGCCTTTTGAGATCATTCAAGATATTCGTTCTGCTTTGATTCAGGGGATAGCAGGGGGAGAGAAAAGCTCTTTTGTGGTGAAGAAGTTGGCTCGAGCCTTCACCATGCAGTCACTATTTTAGTTACCCCTTTATATCCTGCTTTATATCCTGTATTCAGATAGCCTCAAAACTTATATAATCTCCCATGATTGAAAAAGCATATAAAGCCGTTCAGGGCTTTTCCTTTTTTGGTAAAAACATCGGTATTAAAGATGACACCTTAGATTTTGGTGGTATTCTTTCAAGTCAAGCTTGTCAAGCTGCTGCGGTATTTACTAGAAATACCATGCCAGGTGCGCCTGTTTTAGTAGGGAAAGAGCACATCGCAGATGGAGTTTTACAAGCCATCATTGTGAATTCTAAAAATGCAAATGTTGCCACAGAAGAACGTGGTTACAAAGATTCAAAACGTATTTGTGAGCTGGTGGCTGCTAGTTGTGGTTTGGATGCAAGCGCAGTATTACCTTCTAGTACTGGTGTTATTGGTCGCACTTTGCCCATGAATGTTATCGAAAAAGGTTGTGAAAGCGTAGCCGATGATTTTGGGACGAGTGAAAAGCATATTGAGGCTTTTGCCCATGCGATTATGACCACAGATTCTAGACCAAAATATATTTCAGCATCGCTGGGTAACGTCACACTGATGGGCTTTGCAAAAGGTGCAGGCATGATTGAGCCAAATATGGCGACCATGCTCAGCTATATTGTTACAGATGCTGATATTTCTTCAGGCGATTTACAAGCTATTCTCAAACGAGTGGTCAACCAGTCATTTAATAGGATCTCAGTAGATTCTGATACCTCGACCAGCGATACAGTAGTTGTTATGGCAAATGGGATAGGTGGCGCTGTAGATTTAGAGGCTTTTGAAGCTACTCTCCTAGAAATGTGTATCTATCTTGCCAAAGAAATTGCCAGAGATGGGGAAGGGGCAAGCAAACTTATTGAATTAACAGTGTCAGGCGCTTTAACTGCAGAACAAGCTTTATTAACTGCTAAGTCGTGCATCAACTCGCCTTTGGTTAAAACTGCTATTTACGGTGCAGATCCAAACTGGGGTAGGTTCGTGATGGCAATAGGTAAAGTCTTTGACTATCAGGTAGATATCAAGACGCTAAAGCTGTTTTTTGGACAAGGTGAAGAACGCTTAAAAATTGATAAAGCGACACTTGATAGTGATTCTGTACCACTTGATGCTATTTCTGAACTTTTAAAACGTCCAGAAGTATTCATTGAAATAGACTTGGGTTCAGGAGCTTTTAGTGATAAGGTTTGGGGTTGTGATTTAACCGAGGGCTATGTTGAAGAAAATGCTTATTACACAACATGATTGACGAGATAAATTTAGCGTGTCTTCTTGTATTCAATGCAGGGGTATTCAATGCAGGGTGGGGATTGAAAGATATGGCATGTTTTTGGAGCGTTAGCGGAAAAAAATCCGCACTGCATTGTTACAATTTTGATTCTTGGAGGCTGTTATCGTCCGTAAACATGCGGATGTACCCATTATGCGCTTCTTAACCGCAAGACTTCTTAAAACATTAAAAACACGATTATCTATAGATACCTTATCAGATAACTATCGTGGCGCTTTGTTCATGATGCTGGCAATGGCAGGCTATGTTTTTAACGATACCTTGATGAAATTATCTTCGAGTGACATGTGGATATTTCAGGCGATTTTTATACGTGGTTTTTTTGTTACCCTCTTTATGGCTGTGGTGGCTAAGTGGCAGGGCTCGAGCCTTAATCCTTTGCGTCACATGAGCCCTGTTGTCCTTTTGCGTGTAACAGCAGAAATTGTGGGTACAGTCTGTTTTCTTGTTGCGCTTGTTAATATTCCTATTGCTAATGCAACTGCAATTTTGCAGGCGACGCCTTTTGTGCTGACACTTGCTGCTGCACTATTTTTTGGTGAAAAGGTGGGGTGGCAGCGCTACCTAGCTATTATCATGGGGTTCATTGGTGTCATGATTATTGTACGACCAGGCGTAGAAGGATTTAATGCCTACTCCTTACTTGTTCTCACCACAGTGTTTACAGTAGTGATTCGGGACCTAGCAACCCAGAAAATTGCGATAAGCATTCCAACGAGCTATCTTGCCTATCTCACTGCCTTATTTATAACCATAATGGGTGGTTTAGTGACCCTCATAGGTGTTCTTATGCAGGTGAGCTTCCAGATGACTTTCGTTGATCCATGGACACCTCTAAGTTTTGCAAATTTAGCGCTTATAGCAGGGGCTGCTTGTTTTTTAATTGTTGGCTATGTTTGTGGCATCAAAACAATGCGTGTGGGTGAAATCAGCTTTATTGCGCCCTTTCGCTATACAGTTTTAATTTGGGCTATTCTTATTGGTATTTTCGTTTTTGATGATATTCCAGATCTTTTAACCCTAATTGGCTGTATCATCGTTGTTGTTGCTGGGGTATTTTCTTTTTACCGAGAGCGCTATTTATCGAAACAACAGGAAAAGGCTGTTATTTCCTAAATTGTTTGCTTGAGGACAAGTTTATTTACTTTTTACATGGTTGAGCTTGGTATCATTGATAAAAATTGATAAAATTATGGATAGTGTTTCATTTTAGGTTGAACTAATGTTAGAGCAAGTAGAAGTTTTTCAAAGAGCGAAAACCTTTTAAGGTGCTTGTAAGCTACACAGCTTTTAAAGCTGACAACATAATGAATATATATACCTTTAATCTTTAGTGGAACGCACCCATAATCAGGTGTAGTCTTATTAGACAAAGCAAAATATATATGTAGGAAGGTGAAGTGAAGTGAAAGGCTTTTGTAAAAAATTTGTATTGCGTCAAAGTTTGTTAGTTGTACTTTTGGCGTTTGTGTTGACTAGCTGTGCTCCTGGTGCTGAGAATCCATTTGACGGTGTTTTTGATGGTTTTGGTAATATCTTTGGACAACCTCAAACTGAAGCACAAACCGAGACGCCATCTGAAGCACAGTCTGATATTACGGAACTTGCTCCAGAGTCAGAAGGTGCAAATATTCAGATAGCAGAGTCTGTAGTAGAGTCTACTGGTACAACAGAATCAACAGGACCTCTTGTTGTTGAAATAGTTGAAACACCGATTGACCAATTAGAGCAAACCTTGGTTGGAGCGCAAGAAACGAGTGTAGTTCAGGAAACAGCGCTTAGTGCTACAGCTACAACGACGACAACTACTGAAGAAAGCACTACTGAAGAAAGCACTGTAAGTACCTTTACAACTGCCCCAACTCAACAAGCTAGTGGTGCTCAAGATCCTGAAAAGCTCATTATTGAGTTTACTGATGTAGAGTCGCTTAAAGCAGATGTAACTATGAGTGATTTCTTTGCTGGTGGCGCACATGCGCTCTATGCCATGCGAGATGAAGAGGAAATCATTGGCGTCGCAACACTTGCTAGTGATGGCACACTCAGTTTAAGAACTGAGGATGTTATAGAAAATTCTCGATTTGCTGAGCAAACCTTTCAGGGCTGTCAGAATGTTACTAGAGAACATACTGCAGATGCCTTCGTTTACGGTGGTATTTCTTTCTTCGAAAGTATTACTGTGCCTGGCTTAGTGCTAACTCCTATTCTGGACGTCAATGGCGATGAAAGCTATGTTCCTGCTGTAAATTACGTTAGATTGACAGATCCACTCGTGGTTGCAGGTATATGTTTTGAGCTTGAAACCGCAGTAGAAAGTGTTCAAGCTTCCTTTGTACCTGGTTGGAATAGGTTATTGCGAGAACTGGATTGGCGTCATCTAGCGTCAGGTACGTCTGAATCAGAAAATTCAAATGTGGAAAAAACGCTTTGGAGTGTCAATAATAACGATCAAACTGTTGTGAAGTGGTTATACGAGAGACCTTAGTAGGCGATATTAGTAAGCAATAAAAGCTTAAAGGCAGGTAAGGAACATTCCCTACCTGCCTTTTTTAGTTAGGCAAATTAGTTAGGCAGTGCACCAAGTTTTTTGAGTTTACTACCCCTAGCTAAACGTAGGTCGAG
>CALDTA010000257.1:0-2742 GCA_937924455.1 uncultured Deinococcales bacterium | reverse complement strand
GAAGAACTTCTTCAGCAGGCACAGGTCGAGCATAGTAAAAACCTTGTGCATAACCACAGCCAAGCGTTTGCAGGTACTCCGCTTGTTCTTGTGTTTCAATACCTTCAGCAATAATCTCTAAATTAAAACTACTCCCAAGGCGCATGATGTTTTCAACCAAAGCACGATCTCCTGCATCATCTGAACTCAAACCTATATTCATAATAAAAGAACGATCTATTTTCAACCTGTCACAAGGTAAATTCTGCAAATACTTGAGTGAGGAAAAACCAGTTCCAAAATCATCAAGCGCAACGCTCACACCTAAATCACGAATGTCCTGAAGACGTTTTGCCACAAAGCCTATATTGTGCATGACAACACCTTCCGTCACTTCAATTTCCAAGTAGTGAGCTTCAAGCCCGCTACTCGCAAGTGCTAACTTAATCGTTTCAACAAAATTTTCATGGGTAAACTGCGGAGCAGCCACATTAACAGAAATAGTAATCGGGAAACCTTGTTTGTGCCATCTTACCGCCTGAGCACAGGACTCGAACAACACCCATTTACCAATATCAATGATAAGAAGCGTTTCTTCAGCAACAGGAATAAACTTGCCTGGAGGTACTAGACCTGCTTCTGGGCGTTGCCACCTAAGCAAAGCTTCTACACCTACCATTTCACCTGTATCAAAAGAAATCTGAGGTTGATAGTGAAGCAAAAATTCCCCACGCTCAACCGCCAACCGTAAGCTACTTTCTATAGCAGCAAGTTCACGTACCTCTTTGGCTAGATTTTGCGTAAAAATCCGAATATTACCTTTACCTTTTTGCTTTGCATAATCCATCGCAATCTCAGCATAATTGACTAGAACATGTGGGCTTTCTCCATCTTCAGGATAGCAACTCACACCAATATCCGCATTGAGCATAACAGCTTGTCCATTAACCCTAAAAGCAGCATCTAAACAAGCAAGATAACGATGGGCAACCCCAAAAATGTCTTCTTTAGCATTCAAATTGTTAATTAAAATAGCGAGTTTCACACCATCAATTCTTGCAATGCTATCAGTATCGCTAGTGATTGATTGAAAACGTTGTATGACCTGTTTGAGTAGTTCATCACCATCGGTATTGCCATAGGTATCATTAATCATCTTGAAGTCTTCTAGCTTCAAAAAAATCACTGCTATTCGTTTTTGCGAGTGCTGTGCATAGTTCATTGCGTGAGCTAGCTGATCACAGAATAAACGACGGTTTGGAAGCCCTGTCAGTTCATCATGGGATGCTTGATATTCGATTTTCTCAATCAGACTTTGTAGCTCTGTTTCACTATTTTTCTTCTCTGTAATGTCAAGAAAGAAACCTTGTGCTTTGTGAGTCTCTGACTCTGAACCATGTTGAACAAAAAAAGTAGCCTCTAACCAGCGTATTTTCTTTTCTTGTATCAACTTTTCTTCTGTAAAAATTCGAAAAGCTATTTGGAATTCACTATGCCCTTCCTTTATAGCTTTACGCATAAATTTTTGAAGAATTTCGACATCTTCTGTATGACATATATCTTGTAAAAAATCAGTCTCTTGATTTAATAGTTTTTCTGTTTCAAAACCATAGCGTTCAATATTGTTAGAAATAAAATCAAAGGCTAGCTGCTCCCCATTTGCAAAAGTTGTACACCTAAAGAAAATCAGTGGGCTATTCTCAATCACTGCATAATTTTGACGCAATTCTTGTTCAATCTGACGAATATTGGTTATATCCATTGAAATACCAAGGATATAGTTTGCTTCCCCATTTTCGCCAAAAAGAACACGCTTAACCGTCTTGAGATAGCGGTTATTTCCCTTTTCATCCTTTATGACTTCTTCGGGAAAATATAAATCTTCTTTGTGCTCGAGCAGCCTTTTATCCTGCTCCATATAGGCAATAGCCTCTTCTTGCCCTAAGCCTTCCATCAGTTCTAAGTCTGTTTTACCAAGAAAGCTATCTATTTCGATATTATGTCGTTTTGCTAGCGCCTGATTGACCAGCACATACTGACCTTCGATATTTTTTACAAAAATCAAATTTGGATTTACATCAACAACTTGTTGAAGGAAATTTTGCCAGCGACTTGTTTTACGATTTAGACTCTTACATACAGTTTCATAGAGTATTTCAGCATTGAACAGGTTTATATCTAGGTAATCTGAAACACCACATTCTAGCAACTGGACTTTCTCTTCTATGCTATAGGATGGAATAAGCGCAATGATCTGACCTTTAGCGTATTGATAAAGATTATCAAGCCATATATATAGGTCTGGTGTTGCCTTTACATCAGAAAGGTCCAAAACTAATGTGTTGTGAGTAATTAAATGATTTGGCTGTGCTGTTAAGGAAACGAAGGTGGGCTCGAGCCTGTCATCAGCCACCACAGAACCAAATCTCTCTTCATGTGCAGTCAAGACCAAAATCTTATGACGGTCACTTAAAACACTTGGCTGCCACTTTTCATTACTTCTTTTATCGTCAAATTGCTGTCCATCATAAGGGTAAGGGATAGGGGACATAGGGGATTACCTTTCAGTTGCGCCAAGAAAAGTCCTTTTCATACCCCTGCTACTAGATTACTCTTCTTAACTTCTTAGTTGAAATTGAGCAACTAATAAAACAACCTGCGGTTTCCCAACACAGGACTTTTAGATCACTACTCACCTACACAGGAGTGTAGAGCCATGTCTCACACAGGTTTATTACACATTATGAAAAACTTAAATGTAAG
>CALDTA010000256.1:0-9717 GCA_937924455.1 uncultured Deinococcales bacterium | reverse complement strand
TGATGGTTTAGAGATTTTTAGACAGCTAGAAAGACAATGCTTTGAGTTATTACAACCAAAAGCACAAGCTATAGTTGAACTAGATCACAGGAATAATTCTGTGGCTTTTGAACTAGCCGAAGCGTGGCATTCCCGTAAAGCTTTTAAAGATTTATTGGATAGACAGCGCTTTTTGCATTTGACACGCTAGTTATCACACACTAATTATCTATTTACCCGTCCTGTTTGAAGTTGTTCCACATAAGGTTCAGCTAGTGCATATCCAAAATCAGCCGCAAGACTATACCAATATAGTGCCTGTGTTTCGTTAACTGGTTGATGCAATCCTAACCTATACATTTCGCCAAGTTGGAACATTGCCTGTTCATAATTCTGTCTTGCTGACACCATGAACCAATCAAAGGCAAGCTGATAGTCTTGTTCCACAAAAAAACCATTGAGGTACATGTAGCCCATGTTGAATTGTGCATACCAGTCTCTAGTTCTAGAAGCAAGCTCAAACCATTTATAGGCAGTTTCCATATCTTGAGGAACGCCAATACCTTCACGGTACAAGACACCAAGGTTTGATTGTGCTACTTGGTCACCTTGTTCAGCCGATAGTTGATACCAATACGCTGCCTGTTCAAAATCTTGAGAAACACCTAAACCTTCATAGTACAGCACACCAAGATTATTTTGGGCAATACGGTAACCACGTTCAGCTGCAGCTTTAAGATAAATAAAAGCTGTTTCGTGCTGATCTGCTATATCGTAGGAGCGTCCTAACAGGTAGGCATTGCGTAAGTCTGGACGTTCTGCGAATGCTGCTTCACAGGCTGGGATGGCCTCACTAGGATCTAAAAGATCTGTATAGGTTGGTAAGATATAAGAAAAGTTATAAGGGTCTTTTGGGTGACTAGCGACAAAGTCGCAATCTGTGGGAAACCTTTGCACATAGTCCAACATACCTAAGAGTTCGAATCCTAGTTCAGACTCTGTTTGAGCTATTGCTTGGGCATTTAAAAATAAGATTGTTAACAGTAAAAAGATTAAGCTTAACTTCTTCATTAAGATTCACCTTGAAAAAATATGGGGAAATATAAAAATATCTCGCCCAAATTTATAGCACAACTCAAAGTGAGATTCAAGACAAAAAGCACCTATTGATGTATTGTAGAAAAGCATATATTTTGCGTCACAGTAAGTACAACATTTCACTACTATTCGCTTAATAAAGGCATTTGCATTAATGATTCCAGCAGCATTGAAGCTGCTTCAAATCACAAAAATGTTGCTGTGTCTTTAGTTCCTGTGTCTTCAGTTGCTGTGTCTTTAAAGAATATATCTTGAAAGGATATATGGATTGTTTCCCTAATCCAAATAGTCTTGGTGGATTTAATGGTCTCGATGATCTTAATGGTCTTGTTTCTGCAATTATGGTCTTGTTTCTGCAATTACAACAATAAGTAAAGGATGCAATGTGATTTTATTTAAAAATCACGGCTTTAGAAATCACGGCTTCAGCAATCAGCGCTTAGGAGCTATGTAACTGGTTTGGTTTCACATCTACTGGTTTGTTTCACATCTACTGGTTTGTTTCACATCTGTAGACGAAAGCTTCTAGCTTTTATAAAATTTGTGTACCATAGTAAGAACACAAGTATGTTTTGTTAACGTCTGTGCTGCAAACTGGAGTGAACATTACATAGAAATTACAGGTGAACTAGATATGTCTCATTTAACTAGCGAAGAGCACTTACAAAACTGGCGAGAAAACGAAGAATTAGCAGAAGCGATGTTACCCCTTATAGGTAAGCTTTACCGTGATAAAGGCGTTGTATTGTCTATTTACGGTCGTAAGATTGTCAGGGAATCTGCTGTAGGTGTTTTAAAAGCGCACCGTTTTGCTCGTCAGTACACATCTTCTGAATTATCAGTCAAAGACAGCTTTGCTATCCTTCAAGCTCTGTCAAGGATGAACCTGAGTGCAGCACGTTTAGATCTTGGCAAATTGACAAATCAGTATCTTGAAAGTGGTTCAAGCAACCTAGACTTATTTCTTGCAAATAGTCTAAGTAGCATTCGAGGTAAAGAAAGCTCTTTACTCGATGAACCCTGTGACATTGTTCTTTATGGCTTTGGGCGAATTGGCAGATTATTGACTCGAATTTTGATTGAACGCACAGGTAGTGGTGACAAACTTCGCTTAAGAGCAATCGTTGTACGCAAAGGCAGTAGCAACGATTTACATAAGCGCGCTAGCTTACTTCGTCGTGATTCTGTACACGGTCCATTCAAGGGCACGATTCAGGTTGACGAAGAAAACAATGCCATTATTGTCAATGGCAACGTTATCCGTGTCATCTATTCTTCATCGCCTGATAGTCTTGACTATACGGAGTACGGCATTCACAATGCGATTATTGTAGATAACACTGGCATTTGGCGAGATGAAGAAGCGCTTGGTTTGCACTTACAATCAAAAGGTGTTGCTAAAGTATTGCTTACCGCACCAGGTAAGGGTGCTATTAAAAACATCGTCTACGGTGTGAATCATCAAGAGATTACCGAAACAGATACTCTAATTTCTGCTGCGAGTTGTACAACAAACGCAATTACCCCTGTTCTCAAAGCTATGAATGACGAATATGGCATCATCAATGGTCATGTGGAAACAATCCACTCTTATACCAATGACCAGAACTTAATCGACAATTTCCATCAAAAAGAGCGTCGAGGTCGTAGTGCAGCACTAAATATGGTGATTACTGAAACGGGTGCAGCTAAAGCTGTCAGTAAAGCCTTACCAGAACTTACTGGGAAGCTTACAGGCAATGCTATTCGTGTACCTACACCAAATGTTTCGCTGGCAATTTTGAATTTGAACTTGGAACGTGCTGTTGATAAAGATAGGCTCAACAGCTTTTTACGCAATACTTCTTTGCACTCAGAGCTTACTGAACAGATTGACTACACATCCTCCACAGAAATTGTGTCGAGTGATTTAGTGGGCTCGAGCCGTGCTGGTGTTGTCGACTCAGAAGCAACTATTGTTCAAGATAACCGTTGCAGTCTATATGTCTGGTACGACAACGAAGCTGGCTATAGCTATCAGGTCGTCAGAATTATTCAGGACATCGCAGGATTACACTACCCTTCTTTACCCCTAAATGTAGAAGATGTAGAAAAAGAAGTAGTAACTGCATAAAATCAAAAAAGTAGTTTGCCTAAATAGGCAAACTACAAGATGAGTGAGCTTCGCTCACTCATCATTAGTACCAACGATAACTTGTTGAAATAATCGACGTTAGTTGCGAAGTCTTCGCTTGCGTATTTGTAAGCGAACGACTGTTCATAAACCCTAAAGAGTTAAGTGCTTTATCAAGCGCTTGATCTGCCCAAGACATTAAGAAGCCACCTAACATCTCAAAAGCGTAGTCTGTCAAACTCGCTTGAGTCATTTGTAAACAAGTCTGATAGTCACTAGCAGTAAAATTTACGTTGTATCCAAGCTCTGTTGTGCAATCAAACAGGGCTTTTACACCATGATCTAGAGCTGTAGACGTAGTTGTTGGACTAGAGGGTGTAGGATAGTAAGTCGTAGTCACATTACTGTTAGGATTTGGTGGATAATACGCATTGCTTGTATTGCTATTAGAGCTATCAGGATAATAAGCATTAGTAGAACTACCAGTGTTGTTTGATGTAGCTGTAGGGGGATTAGCAGTTTGAGTCATGAACGGACGATTTGCAATGCTGCCGTTATTGCTATTGTTAACATTTTGGTCGTTATAGGGCATACAAGCTGTTAATGAATAAACCACACAACTGATAAGAGCTAGATTTTTAAGTATCTTGCCAAGACTTTTTTTGTTTTGCAAATATTTTGAGATAAATAACTGTAGACGCATGAGTGGCATTTTAGGGCAGTAAAAATGATGCCAAACTTAGCACTCTATGTATTTCTTTATTTATAGCTGGAATAATATTATTTAGCTCTTTTTCACAAAGCATTTTATATTTTTGTGTAAATCGCTAACAAAAATTTGCAGCTTATTTTATGCTTTAGAACCTAAAACACCTACATGTCAGGCTTGTAAGCTTTTTTGATATTTTTAAGCCAAAACCTAGCAACTCTATTTTCCTATATATTAGAGAAAATATATAAAAGCTTTCCAAATATCTAGAAGATATTACATGTGTATTCAACATGTCATAAAGCAACAGTTTATGTCGTTAGAGAGATAGGCTTTTTAAATGTAGAGCATTAACGGATTGCATGATTCAAAGGCATTTTTTTGCTGGAGTAGATTTAGAAGCAACATGATTATCATTCGCTACTTAGCGAACATTAATCTAATACTAAACTGAAAGAAGAAAGTCATAATCAATCAGCAGAAAAAGTTGCCTTTAGAACCGAAGGGCACACAAATTACGAAACTTTGCTATGTTTGTGACTATGACATCCATGATTCACTTCGGTATAAGTCCATGGTTATAGAAAGATTCTGTGGGGTGAGATTCTACATGTGAGATTCTGTGGGATAAGATTCTGCATGTGAGATTCTGCATGTGAGATTCTATGGGGTACCATAGATAGGAAAAACAATTTAGACTGCTCTAAATATCAAATCACTTTTTTGCAAGTTAATGCTTTGCTTTAGATACCCTGCCTTAGATACCGTGTCTTAGATACCTTGCCTTAGCTTAGACACCTTGCCTTATGTGCTTTATGCTTTTTGATTCAAATATTCCATTGCAACTGCCACAGCTTCACCATAGCGAATATCTTGCCCTAACTCACGCAAAACATCCTCAAGGGCAGCAACAACCGTAATCACATCATAGGTATCTGCGTAGCCCATGACAGAAGGTCTGAAAAGGTACGGCTTAGCATGGTCCTGACCACCTGCAATCGTCATGCCACGTTTGGCAAAACCTTTAACAATATCAGGTGCAGCCAAACCCTCTGGAGAACGTAATGCCGCCACAGCAGGGCTCGTACGTTCTGCAAATGGCGTACAACCCATTGATACAGCAGCTTCTATAATCGCCTGATTCATGCGTTCACGGCGTTCCCAAACTGTTTCTTTACCTTCAGCTAAAAGCATTTCTAGTGCAACGTTCAATGACTGAACTAGCCCAACAGCAGCGGTATATGCCGTTTGACCTTTTTGTTGTGCTGTACGTTCTTTGCGTAAATCCATATAGAAAAAACTATTGAGATTCTCGACCGAACTCCAAGCTCGTTCGCTTAACCACGCAAAAGCCAAGCCAGGGGGCGACATCAAGCCTTTTTGTGAACCTGAGAACATACCATCTATGTTCCAGCCATGTGGATCAACATTGCAAACACCTAGGCTTGTTACGCAATCGACTAAAACAAAAATATCGGGAATGATTTCCTTTGCTGCCTTACTAATAGCAGCAACATCGTGCAATGCACCTGTGGATGTTTCTGAATGTGTAGTCATGAGTGCAGCACAATCAGGATGTTCATTTAGCAAGCGTTTTACTTCTTCAGGGTCGGCAACCTTACCCCATTCAAGCTTGTATTCGATAACTTCATAGCCATAGCTGGTTGCAACCTTAAACCAGCGCTCACCAAATTTCCCTGCGTTGATACTCAACACTTTTGAACCAACAGGCACCGTGTTGATTAAACCCGCTTCAAAAGCAGCAGACCCCGATGCAGCTAAGATAATGACATCTTCCCCTGCTACATTAGCCATCTCTGCCAGACGACTTCTAGTTTCAAGAAAAATGTCTACAAAAGCACTACTTCTGTGGTGCAGCATTGCACCTGAAGCAGCATTGAGAACTTCGGGTGGTGTTTCAACTGGACCTGGTGTGTATAAGCGTGTTTTAGGCATGATAGATATTAGACTTTTACTATTTAGACCTTTACAACATCAAGGCTACTGAGCGTATCAGGTAAGTTTTGTAGCTCTTCGATAATTTGTTCGTCTGGTGCATGGTCAAGTGCCAATACAAACAATGCCTTACCATCCGCCCCTACACGAGAGAGCTGCATGAAAGAAATGTTGATATTTGCATTGCCTAATACCGTACCGACTTTTCCGACCGCACCTGGCTTGTCGTAGTTTGTGCAAATAAGCATGGTACCTTCAGGTTTAACTTCAATTGTAAAATTGTTGATGCTAACCACTCTCGGGGTATCTGCTAAGACTGTACCGCCAACACAGGCATTTTCATCGTCTGTGATGGCTGTAACTTCTACATACTGGGTATAGCCTTTGTCATCAGAACCATCTACTCGTGAAACAGATATACCACGCTCTTTGGCGATTGCTCCAGCGTTAATGTAATTTGGTGGGTCTGTCAGGATGGGCTCGAGCACACCCTTAATAGCTGCCACAACGACTGGTGCTGGGTCATCAGCAAAGTCACCATTTACTTCAACTTTTAGTTCTTGTATGCGTCCTGAGCTAAGCTGAGAAACCATTTTACCCATCGACTCTGCAAGTTCTAAATATGGTCCAAGGCGCTCCATAACATCTTTGGAAAGACTCGGCGCATTCACAGCACCCTTACTCACATCACCCAGCAGTGCTTTGGCTGTGCGCTCTAAAATCTCTGAACCAACCCGTTCTTGGGCTTCTTGCGTATTCGCACCCAAGTGCGCTGTTATCGCAAGGTTATCTAGTTGCAAAAGTGGATGGTCAACACTAGGCGGCTCAGAGACAAAAACGTCTAAACCTGCTGCGAAAATCTCATTATTTTTGAGTACCTCAGCAAGTGCTACTTCATCAACAATGCCACCTCTAGCAGCATTCACCACTACAGCATGATTTGGCAAGCAAGCAAGCTCAGCTTTGCCGATGATGCCTTTGGTTTCATCAGTAAGAGGCGTATGCACAGTGAGAAAGTCTGCTTTTACAAGCATTTCTTTTAAATTACTAAATAGCTCAACATTATTTTGTTCTGCATGTTTTGGCGAGATGTACGGGTCGTAAGCCATAACCGTCATACCCATACCCTGTGCCCGCCTCGCCACAAGTGTGCCGATGCGCCCCAAGCCAACAATCGCTAAACGGCTATCTTTCAGTTCTCGACCTAAGTATTTTCTATCCCAAACCCCCTCACGGGTAAGCTTGTCACTACGATTCACCCCACGAGCAGCAGAGAGCATTAGTGCCATAGCAAGTTCAGCAGCAGAAACATTGTTTGCTTCTGGTGCATTAAGCACCAAAATGCCACGGCGACTAGCAGCGTCTAAATCAATGTTGTCAACACCAACGCCACCACGACCAATGACAGTAAGGTTGGTAGCAGCATCAATTAACTCAGCATCTACTTTTGTACGACTCCGCGTAATGATGCCATCATACTCAGCCACAATACCAAGCAAATCTTCACGCTCAATATTTGGTTTGTAATCTACTTGAATATCTGGATAGGTCGCTTCACCTAGTTGTACTGTGTCAGTCACAAGTATTCTCGCCATAGTGGCAAGAGTTTAACAGAAAGTTTTTGGGCATTGTGCCTATTTGGTGCCTATTTGCTGCCTGTTTAGATACATGAACAACAGAAAAAGATAGTTAAGTCTTAATCCTTTTGGTATACCGTATGCAGTACACCTTTCTTTTTAGTGAATTTTGCGACAACATTGCCGTTATTTAGATAAAAACTATAGTCTTTAAAGATATGTGTTATGGATTTGGTTGAATCAAGTTGGTTCACCAACTCATAAGATTATAGATTGCAATATTGAATGTATGTAAATGTGTCATTTAAGGGTGACTACTAGAAGTCCCAAACCTAAAGCCTCGTCCTTAAAAACCAGTCTTCAAATCTAAAACTACCCGCACCTAAAACATCAAACAACCAATTACTTGAAACGTCGATATTAAGTGACGTATCAAAGTTATTATCAAGATCAAGAATGATTTCAAAACCAGTCGTTGTTTGTGCAGGAACTTGGACATTAAAAATATCGCCCCGTGCAACTGACAAAGTATTTTGTCTTAAGGTAAATCGTTGACTACTAAGAACATAACCAACCCCACCCGTGTTCTCTGCTTCTAGCTTTAAGGAAAGCTGATTCGCATTTAACAAGCCTATGCTTACTACCTGTATATTTGGTGTAGTAATTGTAGTTGAAGACGTTGTAGCACTAACAGCTTGGAGGTCTTGTCGTAAATCATCTTCAGTTGTGGCTTTCACACGAATTCGCATTTGAACAGTGTTACCATCCAAAATTTGTAAAGCTTGGTTGAGCAGCTCAGGATTGTTCTGAATATTTAAATTAATTGGGAATTCAAAGTGTTGTCTACCACCTTCACTTATACCTAATCGTTCGGTTGATAAGCGTCCACCATCGACCTGATAGCCAGAAAGGTAAACGGTATAGTCAACGTCCCTTAAATTTACAAAGTTTTCAGAACCATTAAGCACATCAAAGCCAACGTATAAATTCATAGTTGCACCGACGCTACTGCTGTTGACACCTGGTGGGTTTAACTTTGTAAGCTGAGCTTGCGTAATTTGTAAATCAAGGGTTTGCGAGAAAAGACTAACAGACTCAACAGGAGGCGCTGAGTCGAATAAATCAAGATTTGGAACGCAAGCAGTAAGCAAAAAAGCTAATGAACTTAAAAGACCTAATTTGACGCTATTTTTAATACTATCTTTAATGCTATTTTTGATGCTGCTCTTGATGTTTTGTTTAACGCTGTTTTGTTTAACACTGTTTTTAGTACCAAAGGACTCAAAACAAGAAGTGGGAATGCCAGAAGTGGGAATGCCAGAAGTGGTAAGAGTATCACGAAAAATCATTGTTTTAAGGAAGTATGCTGATATTTCAGCAATTTTATTACAAGGTAGGGGTTTATTTGAGACATAGTTAGCTAAACTGCTTAAGCGTAATCGATTGATATACTAGTATGTTAGTTATTTCCAAAGTCATATTACAAGAAGCACAGTGCAAGAAACACAGTGTAAGCACAAGCTAATTAAGCATCATTAGAATAGTATTCAGAGCGAGTCGAAAAACTTGCAAAATGTACTTAAAAACTTTAGACTCAGTATAAATTTATACCGAGTACAATCATAAAATCATCTATATTTTGAGCTATACTAACAGATAAGTATTTTTGATTTATTATTCCCCCAGTTCTTTTTAGGAGGTAGTTTTATGACTGAGATAGCATCACAATCCCCTATTGATGGCAAGCGTCTTGATGTTACACGCCCTTGGCTCGAGCACTACCCCGAAGGTGTGCCCCACACGATTGATTTACCTGAACACCCGATATACCAATTCCTAGAAAACAGCTCACAGAATTATCCTAATCATGGCGCCATAGAATTCCTCGGTTACGAAATGACCTATAGCCAGTTGCAAGATGCTGTTGACCGCTTTGCTGCTAGCTTGGAAGCTTCAGGCGTAGCAAAAGGTGACAGAGTTGCCATAATGCTGCCAAATTGCCCACAAATGGTAATTAGCTTTTTTGCAGTGAATAAGCTTGGTGCTGTTGTAGTAAACGTAAACCCGCTATACAAAGGGCGCTTCCTCAAACACCTTCTTAATGATTCTGGCACAAAAACACTTATTGTCATAGATAGGGTACTTGAAGCCTATGAAGGCATTGCAGATGATGTCAACCTTGACCAAGTCATCATCACAGGTGTGCAAGACTATCTTCCTGGTGTTAAAAAGATGCTTTATCCACTAGTTGCAAGATTGCGTAAAGAGTGGGTGACGGTTAGCCC
>CALDTA010000255.1:0-3033 GCA_937924455.1 uncultured Deinococcales bacterium | reverse complement strand
TTGTCATTAGCCAGTCTAGAATCCAAAGTGAAAACATTCCTGCTGCAATCGTTGCTAAAATATTCTTTGAACGCCACGCCACCACAAGCGCAATACATCCAGCAATAATTCTAGGGTCACTGTAATGTAATAGTGCTTTATCTTGAATTAACCATGCAGGTAGAAAAATTGCAGTCAATACTGTGGCAGGAACGTAGTTAAGGGCTCGTTTTAAAAGGTCGGGTAATTCAATTTTATCAAGCAAGGCAATCATCGAAAAGCGCAAGCTAAAACTGATGATGCCACCAATGATTACCATCGCCCAGCCAATTTGATTAAGACTCATGGCTTGTCACCTGCTTTTCAAAATAGTTTTCAGAAAGTAAACCAACGCTTATGCCTAAGATAGCAGCAATGATCAGCGCAAGGTTAAAAGGTAGTGGTTGAAACAGCATGACTGCTATTGCTGCGGTAATGGCAGCAGCAAGTTTTGCTTTACTTTGTATGGTTGGAATGGCAAGTGCTATGAACATGAGCGGTACGATAAAATCGAGTGACCAACTTTCTGGAACTTGTGTACCTACCAAAATGCCAACCAAAGCTGAGGCAGTCCAAACAAACCAAATCGTTATGGCAGCGCCGAAGTAATAAAAGTGCTTGTAAGGCGTTTCGTCTTTTTCTTGATATCGGGTGATGCCTATAGCAAAAGCCTGATCTGTCATGAGGTAAGCGAAAAGTGCCTTGACCCAAAGCTTCAGTTTTTTAGTATAGAGCCCGATAGAAGCACTATACATAAGATGTCTGATATTGATGATAAATATGACCAGACAGATAATGATAAGCGGTGCGCCATCTGCAAAGAGTTGGAAAGCTGCAATTTGTGCAGCACCTGCAAATATCCAAACTGAAGCTATCAAAGACTGTAACGGACTTAGCCCAACATTGACGCCAGTAATACCAGCGATTAAACCGAAGGGAATAACCGCAAGTAAAAGCGGTAGTGTGATGCGTACCCCTGCAAGGAATTCAGCTTGTTTTGTCTTTAGAGCAGTATCTTTATATTTAATAGCAGTTTCTGGTGTAGACATGTTTAGTGCTTAAGATACTTAGCGAAAGATAGTTTAGTACTATACATATTAAAAAACTTAGTAGAAAACATAGGCATTAAGCGTAGACCCACCTGGGGAAACATAGGCACTATGATAGCTATCAATAACCAGCACCCAGTCATCTTCATCCTCAGGTAAGCTCACATTCAAGCTTGGTGCAGCTTGGTGTTTATTAAGAGGCGTGACTTTACCTGTTCTTGGGCAGTATAGCCAAAGGTATGCCATGTCACCAGCAACCCATTCGAGATTTACAATGATATTGTCGCCTTTGGGTGAGTATACAAAGGCAAAAGTATTTTCTGTATCTTTGAGGGCACGACTATGACCATCTTCTTTTGAGACTTGATTGAGAATGATGCTTTGGTCAGGTACTGCTCGACTAAAGGGTCGTGATGCAAGCAGTCGAAAGAGTGTTTTCATTTGGCTTGCTGCTGGGCGTTCGAGTGCTTCTTTCCAACTGAAAAGCTCATCACCATTGTACATAGGCTCTCGCCCTTCGTCGTACATTTGCCAGACGAAGTGATGTCCATAGCTAACACCACAGCCACCAGCAAAAATAGAACGGTAAGCAGCTTTGCGGACATCAAAATCTCTTATATAGCCTTGTTGCTTCTTCCAGTTATCCCACGGTGGAACGGGAATATCTTCATAGCAAATTTCAGCGTCCATAGTTGGTTTTGTTGGTGACAATGCATAGTCTTCTGAAATCATTTCCCATGTTTTTATGTTTCTACCATGGCTTGATTGCAGCATGTTGAAGTCAAGCCAGTCTTCGTTGTGTAGCCACATGGCAGAGGATGATTGACCTTGAGGGTGATAGCTTTTAAGCTTTGTAATGCCCTTAGCTTCACCTGCGTCAATACCTTTTGCCATAGCTTGCCAAAGCGTATGGAATTCTCGACCGTCATGTTCGGCAGCTCGGTCACCACCAAGTACCCAAATAATGTGTGTTTTATCTTTGTAACGGTTTCCCAGAAATTCACCAAAGCTGTAGGCATTTTCTTTGTTGAATATTTCTGGACCTTTGCCCCAAGCTTGTACCACCTTGTCGCCCCATGTGGGAAGTAGTGCTACATATAATCCTTTTTCAGCAGCTTTAGAAAGCACTTCATCTACATAGGCAAAGTATGCTTCGTTTGGCTTGGTAGGGTCGTTATTGTCTAGAGGTATATCGCCATTAGCATTTGGAACGCTCAGACCTTCGAGTTCTGCAAGGATGACGGTTTGGATAACATTGAACGCTTGAGAGGCTCGAGCCTCCAAATAGTGATCGACCTCATCACTGTTCAATCTGTGTATAAGCTCCCAAGCCGTATCAGCTAGCCAAAAAAAAGGCTGCCCGTCTTTTGTCATTAAGTATCTTTGATTATCGTGAACACGCAGTTCAGGTAGTTGATTCATAAGTCTCTTTTTAAAAATATTCAAGATTTGATGTGTTTAGCCTAACATTTGCCTACTCTAAAAAGGTAGTACTGCTGTTGTTTTATAGCAATTGATTAAGAAAAATCTTTATATATGGTCAATCTTGATTCACCTATCAATATATAGCTGTTTTTTCGTATACTAAGGTCATGGACGAAAAACGCTTTTTAAGCGCTGATGAAGTAAGTAAAGTTTTAGGCATCAGTAAATCAACCCTCTACGCTTATGTGAGTCGGGGGTATATAAGGTCTGAATCTGGAACAGATGGCAAAAAGCGTAGCAAACGCTATCGCAAGGAAGATATCGATGCCTTAAAGGCTAGAAAAACGATGCGTAGTGACCCAAGTCAAGCCTCTAAAGTAATGCTCAATTGGGGGATGCCCGTGATGGAATCTGCCATTTCTATGATTGAGGCATCCAAACTTTACTATGCAGGGCAAGATGTAGAACGTTTGGCAACGCGCCACAGTCTCGAAGAGGTTGCTTCTTTCTTGTGGTTAGGTTCTTTGAGCAATCAGTTACC
>CALDTA010000254.1:0-2886 GCA_937924455.1 uncultured Deinococcales bacterium | reverse complement strand
AGTGCTGCATCCTTCACAATCACAGCACCACCGAGGACATCGCTGTGCCCACCAAGATACTTTGTCGTTGAGTGCATGACGATATCTGCGCCCAAATCGAGCGGACGCTGAATGACAGGTGTAGTCCATGTTGCATCTACTGCGACTAGGCTACCTTTTTCATGACTAAGTTTGCTTAATGCTTCTATATCTATAATTTTTAGAAGAGGGTTAGAGGGTGTCTCGAGCCAGACTAATTTAGTATTCTCCTGAAAATGTTCAGCTACGCTTTCGACATCGGTCATATCAGTGTAGCTAGCTTCTAGCCCCCAACGTGCCATGATGCCATTCACAATATGCCTTGTACCATGATAAAGATCATCGCTAATAAGTACATGATCGCCAGATTTTAAAAGCTGTAACACACTACTAATAGCAGCCATACCTGAGGCAAAAGCAGCACAAGCAGTACCACCCTCCAAAGCTGCTAAAGCAGTTTCTAAAGCATTTCGGTTCGGGTTTTCACTTCGTGTATAAACAAAACCTTGCGGGTAACTACCGTCTTCTTCACGTTCATAAGTTGTTGAAAGGTGAATAGCTGGCACAACATCTTTGCTTAGTTCTGAAAAGTCAGCAGCATGGACAGCTAGGGTTTCAAGTCGGGCTTTGGAACTGGTCATGGCAATAGTCTACCTTGATGCCATGTCCTAAAATATCCTAGACAGAATCAAGTTTATTTTTTCTTCTTTTTCACAAAAAATCTACGGATAAAACCTGTCTGTACTTCTTGCTCTTTATCTTTTGTAGGCTTGACTTCAGGAATAGTCACTTTAAGTTTCTGACCTTCACCACCTGTGGTTGTGGTCGAATCGGTTAAACGACTTTTACGTCCCACAAGCATTGGTGCTTCTTTCTTCTGAGAAATATCTACTTTGACCGCTTTTTCAATTGCTTCTTTAAATTGAGCAACAGTTTCGTAGCGTTTTTCTGGCGTTCCAGATATCGCTTTCATGATGGCTGTAGCAACCGATTTATCTAAATCTTTTCGGATATGTTTAGGATTAGGTGGGATTTTACTCAAGTGTGCTTGCATTACCTGATTATAGGTTTTACCTCTGAATGGTCTTTGTGCTGTCACCAATTCATAAGCCAAAACACCTAAACTATAGATATCACTTTGTATGGATGCTAATTTACCTTTGAAAAGCTCAGGTGACATGTAATAAACCGTGCCGACCTTTTCGTCTTTAGGAATTTTATCCATATACACACCTGTACCAAAGTCAGCTAGGCGTGCATCACCATTTGCTTTTAAAAGTATGTTGGCAGGTTTTACATCTCGGTGAAGTACCCCACGTGTATGGCTAAACGACAACGCTGCCGCAATTTGTAAAATGATTTTGTAGGTTTCTTGCAAATCAAACTGCTCATTCCTAACAAGGAAGCTATCTAGAGTCCCACCAGCACAATACTCCAGAGCTAAAAATGCCTTTTGCTCCAGAGGATCTCCTTCATAAGCATTGATTACAAATGGGTGTCTAAGACGTGTCGTCAAGTAGACCTCATTAGTGAACATGCGGGTATGTACGTAATTCCCCTTAATTTCTGGACGAATCAGTTTAAGAGCTACCTGACCAAATTGATGATGCTTGGCTAAATACACATCAGCTGTTTGCCCCGAACCTAAGTAGTGTTTGATACTATACCCATCAGGTACGTAGTCGGGAACAGGAATCTCTTTCAATTCTTCTTCTGATTCATGAACCGTTGCTTTTAGCTCCACATCAGCCATAGCTTGCTGCTTATTTGGCTGCTTATTTGATTGAACATCATTAGCTTGGACATCTGATAGTACTTCAGATTGCTCACTGTGTGTTTCAGGGTCAAATTTAGGATGCAAATTACTCACTGTTTAAAAATATTCCTTAAGAGATTAAAGCTCTATACTCTCATCAACTTGCATCATCAAGTATTTTCACTTGACTGCAAATTACGACTGCAAATTACTTTGTCATGTGAGACAGTCACATAAGACCGTCATACAAAACCGTCATACAATATCTATGAAGCTATAGTGGCATACTTTGAGCAACCTATGCTGAGTACTTTATATAGCTACATTAAGATATAAGAGAGTTAAATCACAATTAAAAGTGTAGTAATCTTGCCTTAAAAAACATTGCGACTGGCTATGCAATCCTAATCTATAACGACTTTTTTCACTTAGCGATGTAAATCATAAATGCTGATTTGTTCGTTGCAGACATTATATTTGATGACTTTTGAATGTCTCTAATCAGTACTATCTCAGTGCTATCTCAGTGCTCTGAAGGTATCAGATTCTAAAGTTTAACTGAAGGTATTGACATTTTTGAGATGACATACTTAAGTTAAATGTAGTACTAAGTCACTTTAATAATGAATAGATAATAAATAGTTAATGAAGATTTCCTAAACTATATTCCAAGTTACAAGCTCCAAGTTACAAGTTCTAAGTCACAAGCTCTAGTTTTAAGTTTAATCAGCGTTTCCACGAAATAACTGTACACACTGAGTGGCTTTATTCTTACTGTGTGTTTTTCACAGACACTCGTTACGAAGCTCGCCGATTAACTGCTGTCGCAGTTAATCGTGGAATTGCGTTAGGATTCGCTTTTGACTTTGCCTGTAATCCGCCAATAAGCCATCCGTCAACCCTAACAGAAACAAAACTCCCCCTTCCTTTGTAAAAGTTGGGGGATGGATTTCGCTTTTAGCCCCTTCCTTTTTTAAAGGTAAGGGGTTGGGGATGGATTCCGCCTTTAAACACTCTGCTGCGGACGCCTAAACAACTTAGCCACCATAATCCCCACCCAAAATATAAACGCCAAGGCTATCACCGCAACATAATCAATAATCGGAATCCGA
>CALDTA010000253.1:0-4101 GCA_937924455.1 uncultured Deinococcales bacterium | reverse complement strand
AACGTATTCTTATTTGTGCTTTTAATCTCTCTTGCTCTGCTATCGTTTTTGCTTTTTTCTTGCTCATACGCATTATCTCCATTGAGATAATCTTAGTTTAAATGTACTACTTCAGTAAGTTATTCTTGGGCAGACCCTTACTCCTAATAAATGATATATAATGACAGCGTGAGTGCTATTAAGATCTTTTACTCTTACTCTCATGCAGATGCAAATTTGCGTGATGAGTTAGACAAACATTTAAGCACACTGAAGCGCAATGGAATAATCGATGACTGGTCTGATGGGGAAATTACTCCAGGAACACCTTGGGAAGAGCAGATTCTTGAAAAATTAGCTAATGCTGACGTCATTCTTTTGTTAGTTAGTTCTGATTTTCTCGCTTCGGACTTTATTAATGAGGTAGAACTTGAAAGAGCTATTGCACGCCACGAAAGTGGTGATGTTCGTGTAATTCCAATTATTTTGCGACCATGTGATTGGCAAGGATTACCAGAAACTTGTCCTATGGGAGCGTTACAAGCATTACCTAAAGATGCGCTAGCTATAACAAGTTGGGATGCTTACTTGTCGCATAACGCTACGAATATTATCTATAACTACTATGATTGAGATTACCTGAGTTTGCCTTTTGTGTTGACTGCGTGGAATTGCTCGACATTCGATGTCGCTTTTTTAGCTTGCAGCAACACTAAGTTATTGTATTGGCATTGTATCGTGTCACCTTAGCTTTAACAGCTTTGAGTGCGTAGGGAAGCAAAGCCTTTAGCTTATTTTATAACTCAGTTTCTCTCTCTGATTTTTATTTTACCCTTGACTTATCGTGGCCTTCTCAGGGAAGCAGTTCCACGATTCACTGCTGTTGCAGTGAATCGGCGAGCTTCGTAACGAGTAAGAATTAACTCACTTAGTGTGTACAGTTGTTACGTGGAAACGCTACTTATAGCAGTTGCAAAAAACAGTCTAACAGCTAGAAAAATTATCACTATGCACTTAAAGGCATATCAGCACCAATTTAAATTTAGACATTTATCAATGCTGTAGGTATTATTAATGCAAATGCCATTACTAACCTAGCTCGGCATTGGATAATCTTTTACTAAAGCCTTTACCTCGGCAATGATAGCCTCAGCTTCAGAACCTTCAGAACGCAACTGACGATCAATCAGCTCTGCTACTTTTGGCATATCTTCTTCAGTTAAACCACGAGTAGTAATCGCAGGTGTACCTATGCGAATACCAGAAGTTACAAATGGACTCTTCGTATCGTAAGGAACAGTGTTCTTATTTACAGTAATATGTACTTCATCAAGTAAACGCTGTGCTTTTTTACCAGATATATTGATCGATGCTACTAGGTCTACTAGGAAAACATGGTTATCTGTTCCACCTGAAATAATTTTGTAACCTTTTTCTTTTAAAGCGTCAGCAAGCGCACTTGCATTTAAAACAACTTGCTTAGCATAAGCTTTAAATTCTGGTTGTAGACATTCAAAAAAGCAAACTGCTTTTCCAGCAATAACGTGCTCAAGAGGTCCACCCTGTGTACCCGGGAAAATCATCTTGTCGATTTTTGCACCAATCTCTTCGTCATTTGAAAGGATGATGCCAGAACGTGGACCACGTAGTGATTTGTGTGTGGTACTGGTAACCACATGTGCGTGTTCCATTGGGCTTGGGTGTTCACCTGCTGCGATTAACCCAGCAATGTGCGCCATATCTACCATCAGGTAAGCACCAACAGCGTCTGCAACTTTTCTAAATCCTTCAAAATCGATGATACGACTATAAGCAGATGCACCAGCAATTATCATCTTTGGCTTGTGCTCTAAGGCAATCTCCATCAAAGTATCCATGTTGATAGTTTCTGTTTCTTTATCTAAACCATAGGAAACAACATTATAGTTAATGCCTGAGAAGTTTACAGGGCTACCATGCGTTAAGTGACCACCATGACTAAGGTCCATGCCTAGTACAGTATCGCCATGGTCTAACAAAGCATAGTACACTGCAATATTTGCAGATGAACCAGAGTGTGGTTGAACATTTGCCCAATTACAGTTAAACAATTCTTTAGCTCTATCAATCGCTAACTGCTCTACAGAATCAACAACTTCGCAACCACCATAGTAGCGTTTGTTTGGATAGCCTTCAGCATATTTATTGGTCAGTACGCTGCCGACAGCTTCCATAACTTGACCACTTGTAAAGTTTTCAGAAGCAATCAGTTCTAAACCATCTCTTTGACGCTCAAACTCGTTATCGATTAAATCAAAGATTGCAGAATCACGCTGTGTAGTATTAAAGGCTTTTTTTGCGGTCATGGTCATTTTGGTCTCCTTTAAATTCTTTTAGAACTCAAGTCTCAGATATTCTTTAAGGCACATTATCAAGCATGGCTCTTTATATTGCAAGATGTTAGCTATTAAATCGCTCGCTTACTAAATTGCTTACAATAACTGCAAGCATTAGATAACACAAATACTTACATAATTGACAACTATACGACATACAAAATACGGTATACCATCAGCACTACAACGCCACCATTTTCTTCAAATTTAACGCAGAGCACGTTGCTTAAACATACGCGAAGCAACTAATTGTCTTACACTCATGAGTATAAATGGTGCTATTGCTCACAATAAGATTGGTATACCATATACCGTATACCAATCTAACCACTATAACAAGTGGGGCAGCTATTCATTATTTCTTGAACGAGTTTCTCTAAACTTATTCAAGAACTTTGAAAACCTTCTGCCTCTGGAGATAATCTATGCTTTCAATCGCTGAACTACAAAAACAAAGAGATGCCTCATTAGCTGCAACTAAGTCTGGTCCACCAGCCAGAACCATTAACCCATTTTTTGGGGTTGGTCCCATTACCAACATGACTGCTGATGAAGTTGAAAGGCGTACATGGCGCTTTGAATTTGAAGCATGGTTAGAAAAGAATTATCGCAAGATTGACACCAGTGGTAATGATATCGGTCCAATCACCCCAGGTGAACTTGACCGTGGTATGCATCGTGGCTACCCTGCCGACAAAGTTGTACTAGATATGATGCGCTCTATTCACAGCTATTTTGGCTTTCCTAAACAGAACAAAATGGCAGTGGGCTTAGGTGGCGGGCACAATGGTTTTAGCGTCTGTGTCATGCATCTTATGAATGCCAATAAAGAGCAAAAAGTATTTGTGGATACGCCAAGACCAGAAACAGAGGCAGCAAAGGCTGGGGGCTTCTTCCGTCAATCATGGGGCACACAACTTCTAGAACTTCAAGACTACGCTGAAAAAGGTGACACTAACCGCATCCACTTCAGTGATGATGAAGGGCGCATCCCCTCCGCTAGCGAGCTTGAGGCTATGGGCATTGAACTCTTCATAGGTGTAGGTCACGAAACAACAGGCGCAACCACCTACGACGAAGCAAATGTACAAGAACTTCTAAAATGGCTTGCTGGAGACCCTCAAAACCGTCATGCCCTTATTGATGGAACATCTATGCTTGGCGCTATGCCTTGGTCAGAAGCATCTGTTAAAGGTATGACCGAAAACTGCTGCATCTTTATGCCATTACAAAAAGCAATCGGTGGCGTTGCTGGCTACTTCGTTGCATCATTCACCCCTGCTGCACTCGAACTCATAGATGAAAATATGAAAGACACAGGCTGGGCAATTCCTCGCCAAATGAAACTAGCGATTCCAACAGATGCCAAAATGCCACTCAGTAGTAGGAAATCAACCGCACAAGGTCCATTTTATAATCCAGAAACCGATAGCATGATGGGTGGCATCATCAATACCTTTAGTACGCTAGCTTTTGCAGAAACTAGCTTTGCGCTTATCAAAATGGAAGAAAAAGTTGGCTCTGTTACAGACATGAACGCAGCTTCGGCACGTAACCGAATTGCTGTGAGTGACTGGGTTGCAGAACATCCTCTCTTTGAACTTGGTGTAGAAAGTGGTGAACGCTAGAGTGAGAACAGAGGCGCTGCGGTAACACTTCTCAAAGTGAATGACCCAGACATCAACGATGACACCATGCACGCAACCATCATTGCGAAAGCAAAACAGTTCCTTTCTTATGATGGCTT
>CALDTA010000252.1:0-4601 GCA_937924455.1 uncultured Deinococcales bacterium | reverse complement strand
GGCTTACGACTTTCTTCATCGTAGTGCTTACCTTCAGTTACGCTATATTGTTCTTCAGGATAACGTGCATTCCAAAGATCGCAGATGGCTTGGTAATCATCTTCTTCTTTTTGGGTCCGAATAAGAACTTCAAGCATTTAGCTAGTCTTTTTCTCACCACCAGCATCAATTAACACAACTAAAATCATGCCAATGAGTGCTGCTAGCAATGCTATTACAAATTCTTGCCAGCCACCTACTTGCCCTATAGGCGGGTTGATATTGATACTGAACTTTCCATCGACAAGTTGCCAAGGCCATACTTTTCGCAGAGATCCAAGCACAAAACCAGTTAAAACCGCAATAGTAACATTTGGATATTTTTTAAACAACCAACTGACAACTTGGGCAAAGAGTATAAGACCAATGAGTCCACCAAGAACAACTAAACCTAGGCTAAGCAAATCACCGTTGTTGACTGCACTGAGGATAAATTGATACTTGCCCATCAGTACTAAAATCAGCGAGCCAGACAACCCTGGCAAAATGAGCGCACATACCGCAATTACTCCTGCTAAGAGCAAAAACCAAGCACTCTCTGGTGTTTGACTTGGACTTAAACCTACAATCAAAAAGGCTGAAACTGTTCCTATTACAAAAGCTAAAATTGTCTGAAAGCTCCACCTTGTGATGCGTCTGCCAACACTCCAAACTGAGGCTAGAATAAGACCGAAAAAGAAGCTCCAGACTGTAACAGGATTGGACTCTAGGGTGTGCTCGAGCACTCTAGCAACCACCAAAATAGCCACCCCTATACCTACAACTAAACTAAGTAAAAACCAACCATTCACCATTTGCCAAGCTTTATCTATACGACCCCTAAAGACAGCTTGCCAAACTTCCTTGTGGGCAATTGACTTGATACTATCTAGCAACTCTTCATAAATACCAAAGATAAAAGCCATGGTGCCACCAGATACCCCTGGGATGGTATTGGCTATACCCATTGCACCACCTTGCAAAGCAAGAATCAGATAATTTAAAACGTTTCGTGATTGTTTTTGATTATGTTTATTGCTCATAGATAAAAAGCATCATAACAAGATGTACGCTAGTCTTAACGAGAGTTTTCCCAAACTTCATCTCAAAAAGTCCTACTTTCAACCTAGTTCAACCTGCTAAACTAAGCTATCTATGACCGAAACCGAACTTAAAGACTTTGTTTTAAATGCAGCCTCAGAACATACACTTGAAGATGACACCTTAGAAAATCTTGCTTCTCAATTACTGTGGCGTATTGGACGCACTGTTGATGATGGACCTATCGTTGTTCGCATAGGCTATGCTACCTATGCAAAACGATTTGCAGAAATGCCAAGACTCAAATCTGTAACTGACATGGAGTTAGAAGAAGCTATGGTGAAGCGCAACTTACATGTGGAGTGGGTTGGTCGCTAGACATGTATGCTACAAGACTGTGACGTTCTTGCGTAGACCTTATTCTTGAATTAATGCTAAGTTGGCTATTAGATTTAAAGCACGAGATTTAAAGCACAAGATTTAAAGCAGAAAATTATAAGTGTCAGCGTTCAGATAGTTAAAGTACCCGAAAATAGGATAGTAAGATGCAGATTAGTCATAAAGTACCCTTTGAGTTTGAACTCAATTTATCAAAAGAAAATGCTATTGCCTTTGTTCGTGATGTTGAAAAGAGCCTAAGCAAAGCTGATTTTATTCGTGATTTATACCGCTATACAGAAACCGACTTAGGTCATGACTATGTAACTGCCAATATACCTATCAACGCTGCTATGTTCGGTCAACAAAAACTTGCTTTTCAAAGCCTACTCATACCTACAGAAAATGGTGCACGCCTTCAAGCCTTGCCACTAGAAATACCAACAGCAGGCTGGGCAGAAGTTTCTGGTGAAGCTGTAGTGCTAAACAGTCCTACAGATACAAGCTCACTCGTACGTTACGACTTTGACATCACTATTCATCTGCAGTTGCCTAAACCTGAAAAATGGGGCGGGAGAGCACTGCTGAAGATGATTGAATTTACAGCACAACAAGTGCTTAGCAAAGTTGCAGAGGAATTTCCACGTTCAGTACAAGCTGCTGCTAAAGAAGTTGAAGCTGCACACAGCGTGTAACGAACCTACAACCGACGGTTTACCAGATTCCGTGTATCGACTTGTGTAAATCTTGACTTAATCATTTTGACTTGAACCAATACACACGAAATCGGAAACCTTCTACAACCAGTTAACCGTAATTGCGCCAGAGTCTTTGACTTCAGGACGCACACGGTGAAAACTCTCAAAAAACAACTTTCTTGATAAACGAGCCATAAACATCACCACACTACGGGCTTGACTCTCGTACTGCCCCATTGCCCGAAGTTTGAACTCCATGTACTCACGCATATCCAAATAATGCGTTGGTGGCAAGTGCATACTTGCTACTTCGTCTGGATGCATAAAGTCTGGACGAACAATTCCTGCATAAGGCGTTTCGGTTGCATAGTAATACAACGATTTTGGCTGATGTTTGCTTTTTTCTAAAGATGCCAAAACAAGCTTATTGGTTGTCACATGGTCTGGATGACCGTTGGAACCATTGGGTGGAAAAGTAATGATTGACTTTGGTTTTAGGCTTTCTAAACGACTGACAATATCTGACACGATAACCTCAGCATCATATTCACGCAAGCCACCATCAGGATAATCCAAAATATGTTGTTCTTGAACACCAAGAATATCTAGCGAAGCTCGAAGTTCTTTTTCACGCAAATCTGGCAATTCTTCTTGTGTGCAAAGCCCTAAAGTACGACCAGCTCCACCTCTTGTCAAAGTCACGGTTGATACAATTTTATCGGCATCAACACATTTTCTTAAAATGCCAGCAGCACTAAATACTTCGTCGTCAGGGTGAGGCACTATTACCATCAGTTCAGTTTTGAATTCACTTGTCATAATGAAAAAGTTTAACGCAAACTAGGCTCAAACTTTACTGATTTTTCCTATTTTTTCTTCTTCTTTTTGTTTCTCGCTATTTCATCTCACAACGATTGAAGCGTGGCATCGCAGCTCGACCTTCATCGCTACCACCACGCACCTCTAAGCCTGCTAAAGACAAGAGCGTTGGACCACTTTCTTCGCCAGCTTCAACAACAAGGTACACAGTTCCGTTAAAGAACTCGCTAATTTCTGTACCTTTATAACCTTTTAAACCATGACCGCTGTACTTACGCCATTCGGGGGGCTCGAGCCCTGTCAACACATACCCATCTGGTAGCTCTAAATCAGCAAAAATAGTCCCATTCTCAGCTTGCTCCCCCTCATGTGCCACCCACACCTTCGGATTAAAATCCTTACAGTTACCCTTAAACAAGCTCACATTCAATTGATAACCCGCTGGCACATCAAAACGGTAAATATCCACTTCGCCAGCTTCTAAATCACCAAAAATAGCCTTAGAGACACGGATTTCCTCAACCAAAAAACTTGAGTCAAACTCTGGTGACGTTTCATTCCAAAGCGGTTGATGGGCATAACTCAGACTGAAGAGCGAGATGATACAGCAAAGAAAAAGGAACAGTAAGTGTTTCATACTGTTCCTAGTTTTACCTATTTAGGCAATTAATGCTGCATTCCTGACTTCAATTCGTACCAACCTTTAGTACTAGTTTTAAAATCATAAAGTTTTACTTATATAGTTACTAACTGCTTTTACCATCATCCTTCGGCAAATTTGCATCTTCAACAATTTTATCTACAGCTTCTTTAATTTTTGACACAGCTTCATCCAAATGTTTGGCATTAGCATCATCTACATCATCAGACTCAATCTCTACGTCAATGCCCGCAATTTTATGTGAAGATTTAAATCCACTATCATCAGACTTTGCATCTGTTTTAGCATCTGTATTTTTAAAATCCGACTCTTCTGGCATGATATCCACTACAGCAGCTTTAGCAGCTTTGGTTTCTTTAGTATCAGCACTATCATCGCCATCAAGCTCTACATCGACAGTAATATCATTTTTAGCTTCTTGAGCAGCATCATGTGCTTTAGAGTCTTTAGCCTCAAAGTCATCACTTACAAAGCTTTGCGTAGTCTCTCCTTTTAGATTCGCCTTCTTATCATCACCAATTCGAATATCAATATCAGCTTTGACATCCATCATGCTATCAAGCACCTGACGATTTCTGAGTAACAAGAAAGTGCCAACAACAATCAACATGATTGCAAAGAGCATATTGTTAAATAAGGTTTGTATCGTCACAACTGTGCCTATGGCTAAAAGCACAATACCTGGATAGAGTGGCCAACGAGACTTTTCCTGCTGGATTCGGTCAATAGCTATGAAACCACCACCCAAACCAAGCAGAAACACACCTTCAACAGGGCTCAGTAATTCAAAAATGATTCCTGCAGTTACACCTGCCAAAATACAAGCTGGTATCAAAAAACCATAAGCTTTTGTGCGGTAATAAGCAAAAAACATCATGGCTGAAATCATGCCTGTCCAGAGAAAGCCTGATTCGTCTCCAATGTTCGTCAGCACAGCCAAAAGACCAATACCGACTAAAGCAAGACCGAGCAGACCTTGTTTACTG
>CALDTA010000251.1:0-4983 GCA_937924455.1 uncultured Deinococcales bacterium | reverse complement strand
TCCGCAGCCAAGAAGTTTAGAAGTTTTAAAGCCTATGGGCGGACAAGCTGCAACTACTAGAAGCCTTGAAGGTAGCTTTAAAAGGCAAAGTTTAGAACGACAACGAGTCGGTCAATTTGGTAACAGCCAAGTGGATAACTCAGCTACCTCTTTGATATTGGCTTCAAAGAAATCTAGATCTAAAACACCTGTACAGGAATCAGATAAATTGCTTGGTATGGATGATAAGTCAATTATGCGTGGTTTGATTTGGAAGCAAATTCTGGATAAACCCAAGTCCAAAAAACGTATTAGTGGTGTAGGTTAGTATAGGCTAGTTGTAGTAGCACAGCTCAAATAAAAATTGGTATCTAACTAGATTACGAATTAACTAGATTAAAGTGGAGGAAAAGGTATTAGTACCTCAATCACCTTAAAACTAAAAGACTCGTCAGAAGCGATTCAGCTTTTTGGTAAAAACGATGAAAACTTAAAGCATTTGCGCTCCCGTTTGGGAGCTAAACTCGTGGCTCGAGGCGGTGAGCTAAAAATTTCAGGCGAGGCTCGAGATGTCAAAGAAGCAGAGCGCACTTTTCGCTCTCTCCTAACAACTTTGAGACGTGGGGATAATATCACCTTAACAGAGTTAGAACATACCGAGCTTAATGGTATTGCTGAAAAAGCAGCACGAAATTCTGGTCAAAAGGATGTTTCTGATTACTTACCAAGACGCGCCCGACCAAAAACAGACGGACAACGCCAGTATGTCAGTAAAATCATGGATAGTGAGATTACTTTTGGTATAGGTCCTGCAGGTACAGGTAAAACTTATCTGGCTGTTGCTATGGCAGTCCAATTTTTAAAAGATAAAAAGGTAAAACGTATTATTCTTACTCGTCCTGCAGTTGAAGCTGGAGAAAAATTAGGTTTCCTACCTGGCGATTTACAAGCTAAAATTGATCCGTATCTGCGCCCTCTTTACGACGCACTGTATGACATGATGGATGATAAGCGCATGGACGAATATGCAGAAAATGGTATGATTGAAGTAGCTCCGCTAGCTTTTATGCGTGGACGCACCTTAAATGATGCCTTTATTATTCTGGACGAAGCGCAAAATACAACACCAGAACAAATGAAGATGTTTTTGACCCGTATGGGATTTAACAGCCGAGTAGTTGTTACAGGAGATATTACTCAAACTGATTTGCCGAACCATATGCAAAGTGGTTTGCGAGTCGCAGAGACGTTACTTAAAGATATTAAGGGCATTGACTTTCTTTATTTCTCAGAAGCCGATGTCGTTCGCCATCCCTTAGTCGCAAAAATTGTCAAAGCTTATGACCAATATAAAGTTTAGAATTTAGTTAACTGATTTGTTCTAATGAAATCCGAAGTTCAAACGGCTGTAGGCAAAAGCTGTATTACTGAAAGCTTGCATAATTAAAAGCTTATATAATTAACGGCTATAGCTGATAAAACACGGGTTACTCTCATGACTTCTCCAACAACAAAATCTTCTTCATTGCTAGCAAGGTTAAGACAGCGCATAGTTGGCTTGCTTGACTTTTTACGTATCAAGGCTGATTGGAAGTTAATACTTTCTGTAGCTTTGTTTTCGCTGATTTTAGCTGCTTTGCTTTACACTGTTTATAGTGTAAGGCAACAAAGTGTTCTAGAAGTCGGTAAGCCTAGTCCAAGACTATATAAGTCAACCATTGACACGGTGACAGTCAATCAATTGGAAACTGAAAAACGCAAAAGGGCAGCAAGGGAGCAAGTTGGTGAGATATACGCAGCAGATGAACAGTTACAAGCTCTTGTAGTAGAGGCTGTTCAAGCTTGGGAATTGAGTGATGGGGTTAAGCAGTTTGTTATAGAGTCCTATGATAATCCAGCAGGCGTGAGTGAAGAGGAACTTGCTCAGATTGTTGAAGATGCAATAGCGCTATACACTAATGAGCTTGAAAATATCGAACTTCAAACGCGACAATCAGAGCTGTCTAATTCAGATGGTGGTGTAGCCCAATCAACTACTGATGCTTCTAGTAACACTACTAGTAATACAGCTAGTAATATAGTTACTGCTAATAATACCGCCAGTAACACAGCCAGTAATACAGCTAGTGATACCAGTGCAGGAGCTGATACTGAGCGTCGAAGCTTTGAAGAGCAATTACGCTTTGCTCGAGAACAACTAGAGCGAGATATGATAGCTACTAGCAGTGTTGATGTGCAAGCAACAGAAGATGCTCGAGCCGCTGCCGCCGATTCTGTTGAACAGGTAGATAAGAAAGTTTTAGCAGGTCAAACAATTGTTGCTGAGGGTAATTTGATTACTGCTGAGCACTTACGCATATTGGAAGATATTGGTTTATATACCCCTGCACAAGATAGTTTGTTAAGGACGGTACTACGTGCTTTAGGAAGTATCTTGCTAGCGTTACTCTTAACTTTGTGCCTTTTATATAGCTACTCATTTTTACTGAAAAAATTCAGTAAATCTCAAATCGCTGTTTTAGCAAGTATTGTTTTATTGATGCTGTTGCTACAAAGGCTTGCCTTTTTTATTGACTCAGCTTTCATTATTATTGCCTTAGTACCGATATTAGTAGCTATTGTCTATTCTAACTATATGGCAGTGGCTGTTTCTGCATGGCTCAGTCTTGTTGTGGCACTGATTGTTCCAGAAGCACCTGTCTTTACTTTAGTGACGTGTCTGGCGACAACGGTTGTGGCTTCATTGACAACGGGGTTGTTGCGCTCTCGAACATCTTTGTTGTTGTCTGGTCTTGTGGGTGGTGCAGTAGCTGTGTTTGCTGCTGTAGGCTACTCATTACTCGTTGCAGATATTAGTGGTTCTACTTTTGTGGCTGCTTCTTATATTTTATTTGGCAGTATTATTGCTGCTTTTTTAGCACTTGGGGCATTACCGTTGCTAGAAAGTAATTTTGGTTTTTTAACAGAGTACAGGCTTTTAGAGCTTATGAACCCAGTACAGCCCTTGCTTCAACGTCTATTGAGTGAAGCGCCAGGTACGTATCAACATAGTTTGATTATTTCTAATCTTGTGGATCAAGCTGTGAGTAATATTGGGGGAGATGCTTTGCTGACAAGAGTTGCAGCTTTATATCATGATGTTGGCAAGCTCAAGCGACCACACTTTTTTACCGAGAATCAGTTTGCAGGTGAGAACCCGCATGACGAACTTAGCCCTCACTTGAGTTATTTGATTATTACTTCGCATGTGAGAGATGGTATTGAGCTACTACAGGAGTATGATTTACCAAAAGAGCTCGAGCCCTTTGTTGAGCAGCACCACGGAACAACTGTATTAAGCTACTTCTACAAAAGAGCCTTAGAGGAAAACGCTCAACTTGAAGACTTCAATTTTCGTTACGCAGGTCCACGACCCCAAAGCAAAGAGATTGCTGTATTAATGCTTGCAGATGCTGTTGAGTCTGCCTCACGTTCCCTAGAAGATCCGTCTCAGGGAAGCATTCGTGCGCTTATAGACCGTATTATTGAACAACGTCTTCAAGGTGCTCAGCTTTCAGAGAGCCCCTTGAATTTACATGATTTAGAGGTGATTGCTAATACCTTTGAACGTGTCATGATGGCGACGTTGCATAGACGTGTTAAGTACCCTACTGAAGAGGAAATTCGTGGTCTACAAATGGACTCGAAGACTATAGGACAAAAGCTGCAACCTAATTCAACAAGTGTTAGTTCGCTGTAAATAATTTTTATGATTGATTTTATTGATGAAACTGGCTCTTGTGACTTTTCTGATGAGCTTGTTAGTGCCCTAAATCGGCTAATGTTATATCTTGAGCTGGCGTCGAAAGAACTTTGTCTTGTTTTAGTCAATGATATAAAAATGCAGGAGCTAAATTTAGCACATAGACAAGTTGATGCCCCAACAGACGTGCTGTCTTTTCCTACTTTCGAACCCGATGATGTTGATATGCCAGCGATACCCTTTTTAGGGGATATTATTATTAGCCTAGACACGGCAGCAAAACAGGCGATTGAGCAGGGGCATGAGGCTAAAGATGAAGTCAAGGTTTTGGCTGCACATGGATTGACACATCTTTTAGGGTTTGATCATCCAGATGAGGCATCATGGGAAATATTCAAAAAGAACCAAGCGAAAATTTTAGAACTGACATAAGTGGATTTAGAAAGTTCGCTTGGAGTTTTCGATATGCTATCAGAGGTATCAAAACAGTATGGCAAGAAGAGCAAAATTTTCGTATTGAGATTTTTTGTGGTTGTCTTGCAATGATTACCGCATGGGTGTTGCATGTTGACTTAGCCCCAATTTTGCTGTGTTGTGCCTTGGTGCTTTCTCTGGAAGTAGTCAATTCTGCTTTGGAGAGCATTGTTGATTTAGTATCGAGTGACTATCATTCACTTGCCAAACAAGCAAAAGATATGGCTGCTGGCGCGGTTTTAATTGCTGCACTATTTTCAGTGTTGGTTGCACTATATTTGTTCTTGCCGAAACTTTTTGCTTTAAATAATTAGGTTTTATGTGTCTTGTGTTTAAATATTAGAAAATTCTTTAAGTGTAATTGTTAAGTAAAGTGCTGGGTGCATCTGCAAGCTAAATGTTGATTAATACCAATTCCGTTTATATCCGTAGTTTAGTCTTGATTTAGTCTGATGTCATTTTTATGGAGATATCTAGGTAACTCACAGATTATTAGATACAGAATATGGTTGAGCAAATGATAGCTCTAGCTCATTTGTTTATTACAAGCAATTCCACGATTAACTGCGACAACAGTTAATCGGCGAGCTTCGTAACGAGTAGGAACGAACTCATTTAGCATGGGTCAATATTACATGGAAACGCTTTATGCACCCAAATTACCTCATAACTTTAAACAAATTAGTGTTAAACTAGCTTTGTGGCAAGTAGCGCATCTCAGTCTCAAAACAACATCAGTCCCAAAACAAGCTTTGTTAGCAGAGGTCGTCGTGATATGGCGCTTTTAC
>CALDTA010000250.1:0-6831 GCA_937924455.1 uncultured Deinococcales bacterium | reverse complement strand
CAATGCTGTGGGGTTCATTAATGCAAATGCCATGAGTACCACAAGTTGATATTACACAAGACCAATAAGGGGATTTGCGCTATACTTGGCGCTACATGAAAGATAGAGATGAAGAAGTAACCTTCAGTGATCGGGAGATTGTGCTTGAATTCTTTCCTGCTACTAAAGAGCAACTGGTTCCACGGGAAAGACGCTATATTGTAGAAGACATTGGTGATGGCAAATTAGAAATAAAGCATATTTCTTTTGAAAAAAGAGTCGTACTTACGCCAATTGAGCGTTCTGGAGAAAGTGGCACACTCCTTTCTTGCGATTTATGTCACCATAGCGCACAACGTAGCCATATGGTCATGTACCGTGCTCACGTACCAGAAGATAGGCAGCATTTTAAATATGTTTCTTTGTGTGGCAGTCGTAAAAACTGTGAGGAACGCCGTATTTCACATAATCCTATAGCTACTTTTGAAAGATTGTTCGAAAACTGATGTGTAAGGGTTTTATTAATAGTTGGGTGTAAAGCTGTGCCATTCTGAACAGTACGAAGCATCTTTGTTTAGTATGGATGGTCTAGGTTTAGTATGGATGGTCTAGAATGTATAAAACGAGATTTCTCATTTTTCCCTGTTAAGTTCAGAATTATATTGAGGGGGTAAAGACTTGTCATTCTGAGCAAGGCGAAGAATCTCGATAAAAATTCAAGAAAAACGACAGTTGCTAACATACTTTCCCGAGATTTTTCACTCCATTTTATTACGTTCAAAATGACATTAGGAACTTACCTTGAAACTTACTGAGAACTTAACTCAAGCAATGTTCAAATATCCTACTTAAGGATGATATCAAACTGCTAAGCAGGCTATATAATTGCACATTATTCGCTAGATTTTAGGTTAGTTTTAGTTGAATTAGATACACTTAAAATCTAAGGTATTTGTTACTAACATTTAGTTGATGAAAGAGGGTATACTATAAAGATGACTGGACCTTTTGGAAGTATATACAATAACAAAGAGAATGACTTACCCCTCGTTGATGTAAGTTTAGAGAAGTATCATGTTAGAGAGTTATCTAAGGGTGATACGCTCTATCTTGTAGGAGATGAAGCAGAAGCTGTATTTCGCATCGAAGAAGGTCTTTTTAAACTCAGTATTGATATGTTCACAGGTCGAGAGCGTATTATTAGTATTGCTGGTCCTGGTGATTTTATTGGTGCACTGACACCAGCTTACGAAAGCTATAAAGATACTGCTGAAGCACTAAGTCACCGCGTTAAGGTAAGCGTTGTACCTAGTGAAAATGCTGATCCAGTACTGCAAAATGCGCTTCACGTGGCAGCAGGTCTTCATCTACAACGTGCTTGTGAAGCACTTGAAGATACAGAGTTACCTGTAAATGCACGTCTTGCACGCACGCTACTGCGACTCGGTGAGCGCTTTGGCAATGTTAGTGAAGACGGCAATGTACATATTACGCTTCCTCTTACACATGAAAATCTTGCTTCGATGATTGGAGCAGCCAGAGAAACGACAACTGCCATTTTAGGTGAGATGCGTTCCGCAGGTTCAATTAGTGGTACACGTGGTCACTATAGTTTTAATCATCATAAACTTAGCGAGTTTGCTATTGATGCATCTATGTAATTAAAGGGTGTACCAGATTTTTGTATCAATTTGTGTGCTTTTTGATTTAGTCACTATAAGCTAGTCCTTAATAAGCTAATCCTTAATGAGCTAATATAAGATCGAAAACTTTCATGTGAGAGGGTTTTCGATTTTTTCTGACTCTAACGGATTCTGAGTCCGATGGGTATGCACTTCAATAAATCCCCCTAAATCTCCCTTGATAAGGGGGACTTTCACAAGATTCCCCACTTATTAAGGGGGGCTAGGGGGGATTGCTTTAAGAAATTATTGGCTGTCAGAGAGTGGACTCAAAAAACGTTAGAACGAGGATTTTCTTGCTTTTGCATTAGGTAGTTTATATAGTATACAAAATAACTGGATTTCTCTTAAAACAGTATAAACGTGGTGTGTTTAGAGCGATTTTAGGTAACGTAAATGGCTGCAAAGCTAAATTATGTGAAAAATGTAAAAATTCCTTAATAGTTCTGTAATGACATTAATCTAAAATAGTCTAACTCGTTAAAGACGATAGTAGTCAACGCTGAAAAACCAGAATTACTGGTTACTTGTCTAGTGTTGGCTAGAGAGGTCTTATGATATGACTAGATTATTTTATAAATTTATTTCATCAACACTGCTACTAGTGTTATCACTCTTACTTATCACTGCTTGTGTGCCAAACAATTCTAATGCAGCAAGTAGTGCTTACGATCCGTACCCACAAACCACAGTAACGCCTGACTCGTATACAGGCAGCTATCCTTCTTACTGCGCATTTGCAGCGAACAGTACGCGTCAGGAATGCCTTGGCTACAGTGCTAACAATGTGACTTTAGATAGCTTGACAGGTAATACTACTAGCAATACGACGTCTAATAGTCTAATTAGCAATAATCTTCCAAGTTATTGCGCTTTAGCACAATACAGCTATAGGCAAGACTGTGGCGGTAGTGGTATCCCACCTACAACTACGGGCTATCCAAGCTATTGTTCGGATGCAACTTACAGTCACTTGATTGCTTGTGGTGGTAACGGTGTGGCGACAAGTAGCACCAGTTCTTACCCTAGTTACTGTAGTAACCCTGCTAATTCATATCTAACTGCATGTGGTGGAAATGGTACGGCAACTACAACTTCCACGACTACAGCTACTACAACGACACAAGTAACTGGTAGACCAGATTATTGCTCAAGTTCACAATATAGCTATAGAACTGAATGTGGTGGTACTGGTGTGCAATATACTGGTGTGCAAAACACAGTGACGAGCTCGAGCACCTATCCTGCTTACTGCACAACCCCTGCAAATAGCACCCGCCCAGAATGTGGTGGTGCAGCAACGGTTACAACAACTGCACCAAGCAATAGCTCTCTTCCAGCCTATTGCTCAACCGTTACATACAGCACCCGCCCCGAATGTACAGGCGCTACTGTAACTACAGGCACGCCAAACATCAACGTAACAGCGACTACAACAACAACACCACTAAACAGCTCATTCCCAGCTTATTGCTCAACACCCGCCAACAGCACCCGTCCTGAGTGTGTAGGTGCGTCAGCAGTTACGGTTAGTAACACGACTACATCGACTGCAACAACGGCAAACGCTAGCGTGAATATCTCAGGTATTTGGCAAGGTAGCTTAGTCAATAGAGAAAATACGATGAGTGTGCCACTTTGTATGCAGCTAAGTGATAGTGGTGGTCGAATCAGTGGTCAGGTTTACTTTAACCGCGGTTCAGGACTTGAGTACTATGGTGAAATTCAAGGCTCGAGCCAAACAATTGCCAGCGCAAGCACGAGTGGACTCTTTACTAAAAATGCAAACCTCGTTGTTTACTATCCTGACCGTACTCGTACAGAGTTTGTAGGAGATTTTGATAGCAACAGTGGGTTTAACAATGATTACAGCTACTATGCTGCAAACGGTGGAACTCTCACTACAGGGCGAGGTAATCTAAACAAGGTGAATAGCTCTGCTTGTCAGTAAAAAGTAGTAAAAAAACTCTAAATTTATCGAGCACCTCGTTTTTTAGCGAGGTGCTTTTTTAAGCTCTTCCACGATTAACTGACCCAAGTCAGTTAATCGTGGAGCTTCGTAGCGACTAAGAACGAACTCATTTAGTATGGGTCAATATTACGTAGAAACGCTATTTATATTGAACGTCACATAATGGATTTTGCGTAAAAATCACTATATGTCAACTGTATGTCAACTGTATGTCAAAATAATAGAAATGATTGAAACTAAAGGTGTTACCCTAGAGCGCATTGATGACTTAAATGATTTGTTTTGCAGCAATAAACACACTGAAAAGTGTTGGTGTATGTGGCACATCATTGCAGTAAAAGAGTTCCATGCAGGGGGTGCTGAGCAGAACAGAGCGTCATTTGCAAAGCTTGTTGAGACAGAAGATTCACCTATGGGCATCATCGCTTATGTAGATAAGGAGCCAAAAGGCTGGTGTGCGGTTGGTCCACAGGATCGCTATGCAAGAGCAGTAAAAGCACCAACCTATAGAGAAGCTTACAAACAAAAAGATAAAGTTTCAAATGTTTGGTTTGTGCCCTGCTTCTATACTCATGCCGATGTAAGAGGGCAAGGATTGACTAAGATTTTGCTTGAAGCTGCGGTCAAGCTAGCAAAAGAGCATGGTGCAGAAGCAATTGATGGCTTTCCTTTTACAAGTGAAAAGCGTCGATCGAGTAGCCAGATTCATGTTGGGTTTGAAGCGACATTTTTAGCTTGTGGATTTGAAGCTATTCACAATCCATCTGATAGTCGTGTGGTGATGCGCCGAATTTTATAAACATCTAAGATATTCGGCCTGTACTGCAGGGCACACCCTTACATTTTAGGTTTCAAAGCACTAGACTGTGCCATGCTTCAGGCAAAAAGTTCAGCTCTACAAAAGCGTTTTGCACTTTCAAGTGGTGGCTTATCTATCTTTCTTATTTTGGTACACATGGGTGTGGATAGCTATAGCAGTATGTTCTACGCTATGCAGCCCATTCTTCAAGAAAAGTTTGCGCTTAGTAAAACGACCTTGGCAATGTTGGTCGCAACACTATCGCTAAGTACCTCTTTTGTTCAACCATTATTTGGAAGTGTAGCAGATCGTTTTGGTAGACGTGTCACTGCTGCTTTTGGTGCATTACTCATTGCATTATTGCTTAGCCTTATGGGGGTTATGCCCACAGTTCCTTTACTTTTTTTCTGTTTGCTATTTGGTGGTTTAGGCTCTGCTGCTTTTCACCCTGCGGGTACAAGCATTGCTAGAGAGTCAGGCAAAAATAAAGGTTTGGCTGTGGGTCTTTTTAGCTTTGGTGGCACGATTGGGTTGGCAATTGGTCCAATTGTTGCTTTGTTTATCATTGCAAACTTTGGGCTTCAGTGGACACCTATTGTCATGATTCCAGGTGTTGTCTTGGCACTTCTTATGTTCGTGGTGATGCCAAAGGTGGACATGTCTCAAGTTGAAAAACGAAAGTTTTTTGACTTGTCTATATTTAAGGGTCCAGTAGGTTTATTGGCAATTGTTGGTATTTTGCGAAGCATCACCTATGTGACTTTTGCAAGTGGTATGCCACTCTGGTTGGTTAGTCAAGGCATCGCTAGAGATAGTAGTGTCATTGGTTGGACGCTGGCACTCAATTCATTTGCTGCTGGTTTTGGTGGCATACTTGCTGGTTATCTTGCACCCTACTTAAACAGACAAATTTTGATTACTGGCACAATGCTTGCTGCTTTGCCAGTGTTTCTTTTATTGTTTCAAGTTGAGATTGCATCACCAGCTTACTATGGCTTAATCATGCTTGGCGGTGTTCTTGTAAATGCAGGTTTACCTTTGATGATTGTAAGCGCACAAGACTTAGCACCACATGCTATTGGTACTGCTTCAGGAATTATGATGGGGTTTAGTTGGGGAAGTGCAGGTCTTTTTTACATTTTTGTAGGAAGAATGCAAGACGTGATAGGTATGCAAGCTGCGATGTCTATGGCATATTGGTTGTTGGTACCAGGTGCTTTATTGGCTTTCTATATTTTTAGACGCTACAAAGATAGATTGGTGTATTAGTCCTAAATCATCGTAACTGTGCGAGTCTGTTATTTATGTGATGGCTATGTGATGACATTGTCCCTTTGACATCAGCCTTAATTAAAGCAATAATCCACAAGTATTTTGATTGATTTTAGATTTTAGTAACTCTAGATTCTTAATAGCATTAAGAAAGTGTAAGTACTACAAATTACTAGTTCAATGTCAAGTACTTTAGATTATTATCAAATAAGTTTGAGTTCGCTGAAAGAAGATGCGGGGCTCGAGCTACACCTAAACCCTCACACAAATAAAATAAACTCGGTAAAAATAAATAAACATTACTATTTACGTCATCCTGACCTTTCTGATTCAGAAGTCAACAAAATAGCCTCAAAACTATTACACGAACCGCTACTAGAAAAGTTAACTTTTGGTACAGAAGTAAATAGTAATAGGGCAAAACAAATACACATCGCCTTTAAACCTGGTGTAACAGACCGAGAAGCTTTTGAACTCAAAACTGCCTTAGCACAACTAGGTTTTGCTGATGCTCAAGTTGCACGTTCAACCACCTATCTCCTTGAAGGAGATATTAGTGCAGATGCTTTGGAACAGCTAGCCAAACAGCTCACTAACCCTGTTACTGAAGACTACAGTTTAGAAGCAATAGAGCCAACATTTTTAAGTGGTCAAGAAATTCGTTCAGGTTCAACTAGTTTTGATATTGCTGCCATGGATGATGAAGCGCTTCTAGCATTGTCGAATTCAAACAAACTTGCACTGAATCTTTCTGAGATGCAAGCAGTCCGTGACTATGCAAAAAAAGAAGGGCGTAAACTCAGCGAAGCAGAACTTGAGATGGTTGCGCAAACGTGGTCAGAGCACTGTTACCACAAAACCTTTCGAGCAAATATAAGCTTTACTGAAATCGCAAACGGAGAAAGTAAAACGCAAGATATTGATGGCTTACTAAAAAGCTACATCAAAAAAGCAACTGACGAGTGTCAGAAAGATTGGCTTATTTCGGTTTTTGTTGATAATGCTGGCATCATCGACTTTGATGGTGAATATGTTCTTTCTTTTAAAGCAGAAACGCACAATCACCCTTCAGCCCTAGAACCTTTTGGTGGCGCAAACACAGGCGTTGGCGGTGTCATTCGTGACAT
>CALDTA010000249.1:0-7454 GCA_937924455.1 uncultured Deinococcales bacterium | reverse complement strand
TTGAAGGAAATCTTTGTATATTGTTTTTTGCTGTTATTAGTATTTGTGACTGCCTGTGGTGAATTGCCAGATAGTCAACTTGCTAACAACCCTGTTAATAAACCAACTTTAGAGGCTTTAGCTGGTAGTAGTACGCCTAGTGATGTTGAAGCTGAATTGCTTGAAAAAATCAATGCAATTCGCACACAAGGTCATGCGTGTCGTGGAGACTTTTACGCCAGTTCTGATGCACTGGTTTGGAATGCGGCATTAGCTGGGGCAGCTAAGACGCATGTGAAAGATGTTTTAGAGATGCACGCTCAGGGCAAAATTGATGTACGAAGCTTTGCACCACCACATATGGGTTCTAATGGTTTGCGGGTAGACAGTCGAGCAAAGAGTCAAGGCTATGCCTATAAAACCATTGCAGAAAATTTAGCGAGTGCTTCAAATGCTAGCCCAAATGTCGATAAGGTCTTAGAAAGTTGGCTTGTAAGTTCGAAGGGGCATTGTGAAGTTTTAGTGCTTGCAGAGCTTGAAGATATAGGCTTGTATTTTGAAAATGGCGTGTGGACTGCAGTATTTGGCACACCAGGTTAAATTGGTACACTACATTAAATTAGTACACCAGGTTAAAGGTTCTTGTCTAATTTTGTTCATTAGTGAATTATCTCCAGTTTTGTGTAAGAGATAGTGTGTTTTACTAGTATTTGAGCGAGTAAGGCTTTTTTCATAAGACCTCTTATTGGTTGAGCAATCAACGGGTAAGAGGTTTGTTTTTTTTGTTTTTCTTGAGGTGCATCCGTATCGCATATATCCTAACTTTGTTACCTAGTTAAAGTTTTTCTTTTTCTCCAAAACAAGGATGCACCCGTTTTCTTGTTTGAATATGACTTGCTAACATGTGTGTTTTTTTAAGAAAACTACACGCTTTACTCAGTAAAGTAGGAAATCTACAATATTCAGAATGTTGTGTGTAATTTGTAGGAATGTCGTGACTAGGTTCTGCCTATGCTGACAACAGTTAAGGTTTAGACACCTTCCTCCTCCTGAATATTTTCTCCTCCCTGCGGTGCCAAAAAGCACCGCAACTTTTTTTGCTTTTAAAATTCAATCAAACTAGCTGCTTGTTAGTTGCTTGTCAGCTTCATGTCAGCTTCGTGTCAGGTTCGTGTGCACTTGTTCATTTTTCACAAGACGCACAAGGTATAGCACCTATAATCAGCCTATGTTATACATACGAAAAAACCTTACAACCGCCCTTACAAAGCCAGTCGTACTAACAGTTTTACTGTTGCTCAGCTTTATCTTGATTAGTACATCTTTTGCTCAAGAACAGATGACCGTCGAAGAACGTTTACTTCGTTTGGAAAGAGCTGTTACGAATCTTGAGGAATATGCCCTTTTGCTTCACTACAACCAGATAGGCTCAGTTGCTGAATTTGAGACGCGTATTGGTGAGCTCGAGCGCAGCTTCAGTTTCATCGTAGGCGAAGTTGTCCAACTGCAACCTGCTGATGGAAGTACAGCACAACCTACTCAAGCAGTACAAGCAACGCAGGCACAGGTAACGCAAACACAAGCAACACAGGCAACACCAGTCCAAACTAGTTCTGTAACTCAACCAACTCAACCAACTCAACCAGCTCAATCTAGCCAGCCAGCCCAATCTAGCCAGATAACTCAGCCTGCACAAACAAGTCAGGCAAATCAGGCAAGTCAGCCTGCACAAACAACTCAGACAAGTCAGGCAAGTCAGGCAAGCACAGCAGCAGTGCCAGCAACAGGTAGTGAAGATCTTGTCTATCTGCAAGTAGGTGCTTATAACGATGCGGCGGCAGCAGCGGCGGCTCGAGCCAACATTGAACAACTCGGCTACAGCGTCTACGAAGGACCAAGTGGCTCAACAATCAGACTCTTCCTCGGTCCATTCCGTCAAAGCGATGTAGAGACCATGAAGCAGTGGCTAGCACAACAAGGCATCGATAGCTTCGTAGTGCGTTAAAAAAAATCTAGTTTATAACCTTCTCTTCACTAGGGTTGCTGATGATTCAGCAGCCCTCATTTTTTTGCCTCAGCGTAGAAAAATTAATAAACGTTAATGAAACATTAGGGGGTAGTAATACCATGAAAAATAAGGTATATTTTTAGTACCTTATTTATACCTTAATTGACGAGTTTTCTGAAGAAATTCTTACACTTTCTGAAAGCTCAATAACGATAAGGTTTATCGGAAATTCGTATTAGTTTTGGTGCTAGAAACAAGTTTTTAGAAGCAGGGTTTTGTAAGCGTGAACGTTTTAGAAATGTCAAAATCTAATCAACTACCAAAAAACAGTTTTGGAAACGCAATCTGTTTTACAAGCTGGTCTTATACAAGCTGGTCTTGTACAAGCTGGAGGCAGGTATGACCAATCGCCACCACCTTGAAAAAACCCTTCATGAGATGGACTTGAAAGTGGCAGTCATGGCACCTATCAACGGACATAGCATCAGCGTCTACCCCCTGCGTCTTGGCGAAGTAAAAGGCGAACGTGTTCAATCTCAGCTAGATGAACTGGCAGGGCGTCTCGGTATCCCTGCAATTCGTGGCGCATTTATTGACGGCTCAAGTCGCTACGGTCTTGAAGTGCCAAATCAAGAAAGACAAGCTTTAAGTGCCAGAGAAATTCCACGAGATAGTAAAACTACCAAGCAGTTCAATCTGGCCATGCATATCGGCATGGATATCTACGGCAACTGGAAAACAGTTGATCTGGCAACAGCACCGCACATGCTCATCGGCGGTGGAACTGGTAGCGGAAAAAGCACAGCCGTTCATGGCTTTATCTGTAACCTGATCAAACACAAAAATGCCAATCAAGTTCGCTTCGTCATGATTGACCCAAAGCGTGTTGAACTCAACTACTACAGAAACCTAGAACATCTCCTCTGCCCACCCATCACCGATCCACAAACCGCAGTCGCTATGCTAGATGCCCTAGCAGACCACATGGATAAACGCTACGCCCTGCTTGAACAGGAAACAGCTAGAGATATCGCAAGCTATAACAAAAGAGCCAGAGCGAAGCTTCCCTACATCATCATTATTGTCGATGAACTCGCAGACCTCATGTTGGCGTCTAAAGGTCTGTGCGAAAAAGCCTTGGTGCGCCTAGCCCAAAAAGCCAGAGCAGTCGGTATTCACCTACTCCTCGCTACCCAGCAACCTAAGTCCGAAATCGTCACCTCACTGATCAAAGTCAATATTCCCGTCCGACTTGCTTTCGCAGTCGGCAATCATCACGAAAGTCGCGCAATTCTAGATAGCGGTGGCGCAGAACAACTGCTAGGTCAAGGAGATTGCCTTTTCTATAACCGTCAAGGCAATCTTAGTCGACTCCAAAACCCCTTCATGTCCGAAGAAGATATTCGTAAATCCCTCAACAACCGAGCCTTTGGTAGCTTTCGAGATACGTTTATGCAGCAACACGGAGACGACTTCAATCTTGAAGCACGACTCAACACTATTCGCACAGCAAGCACTCGCACATCAAGTACTCGCACTTCAAAAACGACAGACTCAGCAAGTAAACAAGTAGATCAAGTAGATAAAGACGCCCAACTTTTCGAAGATGCAAAACAACTGGCAATCACCGAAGGCAAGCTAACAACGTCCACATTAGTCAATTCAGACCTCTGTAGCAGAGCAAAAGCACAACGCATCATGCACCAACTTCGTAAAGCAGGCGTGATAGGCGAACACAGTCCCAAATTAGGCTACAGCCCCCTCCTTCTCGACCCAGAACAGGAAACAAAAAACAAACCGTAGCAGAACGATGCCCACACACCTTCTAAAACCCAAAACTTCGAACCCAAAACCGTAGGATGGGCTGCGCCCATCACCTCCCAAAACCACACCCCCACCCAAAACCGTAGGGTGGGCTATGCCCACCACCCCCACCCAAAACCGCACCGTAAGATGGGCTGCGCCCATCACCCTAAACATCTAAACCTACTTCAGAAAGGAATAAACATGGCTCTAGGAAACCCAAAAAATCAACTTGTATGGCGTGGTGAAACAGTAAATGGTAAGTATCTGGGTGAGGTCGCACTACTCACTGACCTAAGCCCCGTCGTCCACTGTGAGAGCTTTGTGGACGGTCATTGGCGCCTCTGGAGCTATGTTAATGATAGTGAACAAGTTATCCAAGACGGTAAAGCAGCTAGCCTAGAAGAAGCAAAGTATGTCTGTGAACAAACTGCACTTGCTATTCAGGGGTTGCACAACCTGCAATCTGCGCCCATGCAACAACCCATGCAACCTATGCACCCCATGCAACCCATGCTGCAAATGCCCGTTTTCATGCCAAACATGACTGCTCCACAAGCAAGCTATGAAGAAGTAGACCCATCACCATCATTGCAAGAATTGCGCTTTAAGTTCAGACGCTGGGCAATATCACTCACCCTGATTGGCGGCGTCTTTCTAAGCATCTGGTACAGCATGTTGCTCAAACCCGTGAGCACCATCAGCCTCCTAGTAGTCCTGACAAGTATCATTTGGGGGGCACAAGCACTCATCAAAAGCTTTAGAAGACCACAACAAACAGTTTCTGTAGATAGTCCAGAATCTCTTGCACCTACATTGACACCTACAGTGTTAGCAACACCTAGATTCAAGCCAGCCCGATTTAGACCAGCTTCAGCACAGCAAGTCGCTTTCGTGCAAGCCGTCCCCCAACTCCCCCAATTACCTGTTGCTAGTGCTAGTCATCCAGCACTTCAGCAAGCTGCTCAAGCTAATCTCTATAACCAAGCCTATAACCAGACCTATAATCAAGCTATACCTGCTATCCACATGCAACAAAGTCACTATCGGAGTAATGGATGACAGCCTTTCTAGCCTATAGCTTGGGCGGAGGTAATAGCCTCGTTTGGAGTTGGTTCTTCTGGGTACATGTTCACCCCGTAGCCAGTGTCTTGTGGTTTGTTCTATGCTTGTTTGCCTTGCTCATTAGCATCGAAGTGCGCCAACTAGATCACTTTGAGCTGCATCAACCCCGTAAAGCTATTAAACCCCATTATCCACTGCCAAAGAAGCTACCACATAGCCCATATAGGCGGAGCTTAGCTGTTACCAACACATATCAAACAGCGTTTAAAGCAACAGAAGTTTCTCAAGATGTTGTCGAGGTGCAAGATATTATCGAGGTTATAGCCTCCCCTCCCCCACAACTGCCTTCGCCTCAAGTTAGAAAAAAAAGACAAACTCAGTTGGCTCAAATTGCTTTAGCGCAACTCCCAGAAAGAATCGACTAACTATTTCGTAGGGTGCTGTTTCGTAGTGGTGCTATTTCGTAGTGGTGCTATTTCGTAGTGGACTGACTACTTTTAAACTGTGCCTATGACATGTAGGATGGGGCTGTGCCCATCACAATCTATTTCCGTCTAGGACAAGGTTGTGTGAAATAAAAGTATAAAAAGTATGCACCATTTTAAGCTAGAGACTCTAGTAGGGTGCGTTTTACGCACCGCCTTTTGTTTCCTGAAATTAAAACGAGTTGGTTGTGAAAAGCGAAAAGCTTTTTGCTTTTTAAATTTGACTAAATAGTTGGAAGTTGTAGCTCAATTGGTGGGCATAGCCACACCCTACAGAAACCTAAAACACCTCGTAGGGGGCTGTGCCCATCTTCTTTTCTTTGGACGAAGAATACTACTTTAAACAATTTTGTGTATACTTCAATTAAAATATAGTTTTGGTGTATACTTACAGAAATAAATAATTTTGATGTATTGCTGCTGAATTACTTCTTGGAGAACTGTGGACTATACGTGGCTGCGTGACAAAAGTGATGATACGAATATTGTGTTTATACACGGCATCAATTCTAGTGATGAATGTTGGAGACACAAGAATGGCACGTATTGGCCTGAATTGCTCAAGTCTAGCCTTAGTACGAATGACGTTCCCGAATTAGCTCAGGCAGGTATTTATGTTTACAACTATCAAACAAATATTTTTAGTGGCACATACCAACTTGATGATGTCGTCAGTGATTTAAAAGAACGACTTAATCTTGATGGTGTTTTTCAGACAAAGCGGATTGTCTTTGTTTGTCACAGTATGGGTGGGATAGTTGTTAGGCGATTGTTTGTTCAGCAACGAGAGCTTTTTAAACTATTGCAAACAGGGTTATTTTTGATAGCGTCACCTTCCTTGGGTTCTGAACAGGCAAATGTTGTAAGTGGCTTTGCAAAGATATTGGGTTTTGGGCAAGCGCAAGCGTTGCGATTCAGTGAGCATAATACTTGGTTAAATTCTTTAGATACAGATTTTAAAAATCTTAAAGAGTCGGGTGAGTATCGTCTTTTTGGTAAAGAGTTAGTTGAGGATAAAGCTATTGTATTGCCAAAACTTCTCAAAGATTCACAAACTGTAAAACCATTTTCAGCAGCACGATATTTTTCTAATTCTTACAAAGTGCCAGAGTCTGATCATTTATCAATATCTAAAGTTGAAAATGATAAAGCTCTTTCACATCGTTTGCTTGTTAAATTTATTGAAGATATTCTTCAAATTTCATATAGTCAAACAGAAGTTAATAGTGGGCAAGCTAAAGCTGATGTAAAAAGTAATTTTTTGTATGTGCCAGATTTAGTAAATGATGTTCTTCAATATAACGGGGTAAAACCAAGGTTAGTTGGACGTGATGAAGAACTAATAGCACTAAATGAATTTGTAACTTGTAAAGGTGATTTTAAGTGGTGGATGTTGCAAGGTCGAGGAGGCATAGGTAAAAGTAAGCTTGCATTTACGTGGATACAAAGGTTACTTGAACAAGGCAAAACTGAAGCAGGATATGTAATGGTTAGTGATTTAGATCGTGATTGGAAAAATTGGATACCACGACAAAACACTGTTATGGTTATAGACAATTCTGCTGAACAAATAGATCTGGCAAAAAAAATTATTGAGGGATTGATGCAACGAAAGTTGAATCATAAAGTTCGATTGTTACTGGTTGAACGCCCAGGAACAAGTCAATTAGAAGAGTTAAGTAAAAATATTTACTCAGATTATAAATTTGGAGATACACTTGAGCTTCTACCCTTACAAGATGAGTCGTTATTGCTGGCAATAGCAAATGATCTTGATATTGAACTGGATGTCGCAGATGTAAAAAGCATTGATGGATTTTCGACAGGTATCCCTCTATATTCAGTTTTGGCATTAACTAGTTCAATTCGTAAGCATGGCCTAGAATCTCTTCTTGATGAACGTATTGAAAAATTGAAGAGGCAAGTGGGTGGAGATCTATCACAAGATGAATTTCATCTCCTTGCAATGGCAGTTTTAACAATAGGCTTGCCTTGGGGAAGCTTTCCTGACAAAGAAATTAGTGTTAGAAAAACTAGCTTAGAAAACTTTATTGGGCAGAACTGCACTAAAGAAATTCCACCATTACAACCTGATATCTTAGGTGGTTACTTAT
>CALDTA010000248.1:0-3620 GCA_937924455.1 uncultured Deinococcales bacterium | reverse complement strand
GTTTACATGATATAGGTAAAATTGGTGTACCAGATAGCATTTTGCTAAAACCGCAAAAGTTGACGGTAGCAGAATTTGAAATTATCAAGACACATACTACTATTGGTACAGAGTTGTTGGCAGATAGTAAATCAAAGATTTTTCAAATGGCTGAGCGTATAGCTGGGACACACCACGAGCGTTGGGATGGAAGTGGTTACCCAAATGGTATTGCTGGAGCGGATATTCCCCTTGAAGGACGTATAGTTGCTGTGGCTGATGTTTATGATGCTTTGACAAATGATCGCCCATACAAAGATACATGGACACACGAAGCTGCACTACAAGAGCTATTCGATAGTTCGGATAGTCATCTGGACAGAAAAGCAGTTGAAGCTTTTAGTAGGTTGTTTGAAAAAGGGATTATTACTGCTGAAGACCTTCGGGAAAAACCGAAAGAAAAAGTGAAAATTGTTGATGCATACGATCAAGAAATTTTTAGCTAAAAAACTAGTAGTATGAAGTTGCCCCCTCACTGACCCCTTTATATACTTATTGGGTTTAAAGCGCTAAAACTTAACCGCCTGAAACTGCTCCACCTTGACGCATAGTGTTTTCTCCTCTGTAAAACTTATTCCATTATTCCCGCTTGAGTTAGAAGATAACATGTGATTTGTATAGAAATACACAGACTAAAATGAATTTTATCTTAACTAAAATCTCATAATCATAAATGTGTAAGTATAGGTGATATAGTCAAAAAACAGTATAAAGTATCTAGTTACATAAAAGCCCTTTAAAGGATACTATTTTGCCCTTATAATTTTGTTGTAACTGCATATGACTTAATCTATAGCCTTATTTGCGTATAGCTCAAGATTAGATATGCTGAAGTGTAGTTTTAATGCCACCGCTCTAGTGCCAGTCGGGGGAAATCCTCATTCAGCTACTAAGAAAATATCCTAAATTTGCTCGTCTATGGTTGGCTGCAGCTATCTCATCTTTTGGTGATCGTTTTAATGATTTAGCGATTCCAATCTATGTGTACATGCTGACAGGCTCTGCCTTGCACTTAGGTATAGCTTTTGCTGTGCAAACGGTAACATCACTTATCGTAGGTTTTTTTGCTGGTGCGTTGGTTGATAGATTGCCTCGCAAAGCAGTCATGGTTAGCTCTGATACATTTCGGATGATTGTGTTCATCTTTGTTGCTTTTACCACCGTGATGTCTGCGCCACTTGCTTTCAAGCTAGGTATAGTCTACTTTTTAGCGTTTTTGTCTTCGATGGCAGATAGGTTTTATATGCCTGCCAAAGGCGCACTGTTACCTCAATTGGTTGATGAAAAAGACATACTCTCGGTAAACTCGCTTGACCAAGGTACACGTACGATTGCCATGGTTCTTGGTTTTGCAGCAGCAGGTGTGACCCTAGAGGCAATTGGTGTATTTGCTGCTTTTATGTTTAATGCAGCAACTTTTCTACTATCAGCAGTTTTACTGTGGAGCATTGCTCATAAAGAACAAGCCCCTCAAACAAAACGAGGCGTTACGCTTGTATCTGATGTGCAAGATGGTTTTCGCTATACCTTTCAGAAGCCAATCCTTAGGAAGCTTATTTTTGTAAATGTACTAGCAAGTATAGGCATGGGTGGTTTAACCCCACTTATCTTGTTGTTGTCGCATCGCATCCTTGGCTCTGGTGATTATGGTTTAGCAGTGCTTGAAATTCTTTTTAGTGTTGGTTTAGCCATTGCCCTCTTTTATGTCGGTTCTCGTTTGAAGCACATGTCTAGAGGTATGTTGAATAGCTGGGGTTGGTTGCTGTTTGGGTTGACCAACTTACTTGCTTTTGGTATTCCGACGATTATGGTCGCGTTGGGGGTATCAAATGTAGGTGTTTTGCTTGGTGTGGGTGCATTGCTGTACGGTTTTGTAGGGGCTAGTAACAGCGGTATTATTGTGAGTGTAAACACAATTATTCAAGAAAATAGCGAGCAAGCTTTTATGGCTAGAGTCTTTGCAAATTACAATGTTTTGGCTTTGACCATGTTTGGTGTGGGGCAGGCACTGGCAGGACTTGCAGATGTTGAAGCTATTGGTCTTGTAAAACTTGCTTTGTTTTGGTCGCTTTGGATGGTTGTCTTTGGTGTGATTGCTTTACGAATGTCTTGGGATGATGCTCCAAAGCTTGATATTGTAAGTGATTCAGCTTGAGAATCCAGTAAAAGTCACAAAAAGTTTCTTTATACTGTTTCCGAAAATATATGTAATAAATAAACGAGCTAGAGCTATCATTTGCTCAACCATATTCTGTATCTAATAATCTGTGAGTTACCTAGATATTTCCCTAAAAATGACATCAGACTAAACTACGGATATAAACGGAATTGGTATTAAATAATTTTGCAAGTAATTTGTTGTGTGAATTAGTTAACATTTTTATGTTAGATTAATTTTAATGATTGAGCCTTCGCTCCTAAATCCACAAACATCAAATACTACTATTCAAGATGGGACTACAGTAGAAACTAGAGTTCCTCTGAATCTTGATAACATTTTGCCTATTCGCATCATCGCTAATCATGGTGCGGTTAAGGTAGAGCTTGCCAGTTGTGATGGTCAGTTGTTGATAGTGAAGCGTTTACTCGCAACAGATGCACGTTTGCGTAAACGTTTAGAGCGAGAAGCGCATATTTTGCGGAAGCTCGAGCACAGCAATATTGCTGCCTTTATAGATTATTTCGAGAATCAACTTATCTACACCTATATAGAGGGTTCACGTTTGGATGAGCATTTGAGGCATTTCCCCGGCTTTCCTACCTCTCAGCATATCAACGTGCCAACGCAAGTAAAAAAAGAAGTAAAATGTTCTGATGAACTTGTAAACATTATGAAAGATGTCTTACAAGCGCTTGGCTATGCCCATGAACATGGTGTGATTCATTGCGACATCAAACCTTCTAACATCATTGTTTCTTCGACAGGTAAGGCGCATCTTACTGATTTTGGTTTTGCGAAAGACTTAGATTTAGGGGCAATCACCTCACCTGATTTGCGAATGGGTACGCCACACTACATGTCGCCTGAGCAGTTTCAAGGCAAACGAGATGATCCAAGAAGCGATATTTACTCGGTGGGGGCAGTGTTCTATCATATGCTTGTGGGCGAGCCACCTTTTAGTGAAAAACTCTTTCGGGTGTTGTTAAAGCAGGAGCGTGTTGAGTTGCGCAATCTAACAGGGGTAGAGCCAAAGTTAGTGGCTTTTGTTGAAAAGGCGCTTGAGCTCGAGCCACGAAAACGTTTTCAAAGTGCTATTGAAATGTATGAAGCACTTTTAGATATTGTATAAATACTTCTGATGATAATTGCATATTCAGGCGATAGTTTTTTGGTGCGACGTGCTGTCAAACGTGCTTTTGAGGCACGTGGCTTTGCCATGCAGGATGTTACTGAACTTGCCGAAGGCATGACTGGTGGCGAAGTTGCCCAACTTGCTGCACAGTCTGGACTTTTTGGTAGTAGTGCTTTGCTACTAGATTTTAGCGCTGCCTTTAAAGGGCAAGCGGGTGTTAAAGGTCGCAATGAAGTCATGAAAGTTCTGAATACGATTCCAGAAGATAGTTTAGTGATTGTTATTGAC